>UQHJ01000012.1 GCA_900540885.1 uncultured Prevotella sp. | reverse complement strand
AATTTTTAACAAAGTCAATAAAGGTAGGCACTGAAAAGTGCCTACTCTTTGGGGGATGCCCTAAATTGACTGCTTACTACAACTTGTGGAAATTATGCTTATCTTTGCGCTGTCAACCCTGATAGGGTTGTGGATTGAAACGCTCTTATGAGCATAATTTCTACTATTGTAGATAAGTTCGAGATTTAAATCTCGTGGTTAGCCCCACCACATAAAGGTGGGGCTTTTTGTTATTTCTGGTTGCGCCAGAGTTCGTAATCGTCCCAGCTTTCGAAGCCAGTGTAACCGCCAACTACGGCAACTACTTTTAATGCCCAAGGCATTGCATCTATTGCCTTTTTACGCCAGTATGAAGTATGCTTTTCGCATTCGTAAAATTCATTTCTCATTGTAATTGACTTAACCGTATAGTAGATTTTAGAAAGTTAGTAATTTGTTCCCGTCTATGGAATTGAATCACAGCGAAGCAACCATGCACGGGATATTCGCTTATGCGAATTGTTCAAAGTACCCCTTTATCTCTGGTGAAAGGTTTCTTAATCCACAACAGATATAACCACTCGTCATATCTACAGAAGAATGCCCCATCATTTTTGAGATAGAGTATAAGTCAGCACCCCTAAGATAGAGGTTTGTTGCGAATGTTCTTCTCGCAGTATGAGAAGAGATAAAATCACATTTCGGAGATGTTGTAAACGTACCTCTTCTATACAAAGTCAATTCTGAATCAATGTCAACATCAGCACAAATTTTACGAAGTATTCTGTTGAATGTTGTATCTGCAATTTCCTTTTCCTTGTATTGTGAAGCCATTTCTATCAATTCGGGGACAATAGGAGCAACGGGGACATTGGCTTCTATATGCGTTTTTACGGACACATAGCAAAGCATTCCGTCCTCTCTAATATTACCCTTACTAAACTTGATGAAGTCTGAATGCCTTGCACCAGTCAAGCAACCTAACAAGAAACGTGAATACACTATGTATTCGTTTTCCGTTGTAGGAGTGAAATTGTTCACGATTAAGCTAACCTCATCTTCTGTAAGGTATACTTGTTGTGAAGAATCTTTCTTCTGATAGAGTGCATCTCTCCAATTTTTAGGTAGGGGATATTCTTCTTCGTACAATCCAAGAACGGATTTAAGCTGTGCGCAGGATGTGCGAACGGTTGAACCAGCGAGTTTTTGTCTTAGAAAGGCAACATAATCAGCCAAATTTGGCTTTGTCATGTTATCCCAACTAAATTCACTACCTGTAGCAAGTTGGAATCTTTCTGCTACCTTGTCTGCATAACCAGGGTACTTTTTTCTGAACGCTTCTAATAAAGTAATAGCCATTTTATATTTGTTTTTAAAGTTAATAGCGTACCACCTACCACAACAAAGTGGTAAGTGGCTTAATCATACTTTATGTACGTTACATTCGTCATCGAAGATATACATAGGTTCTTTACTATCCTTATAATATAGTCCGAACTGGCCATTTTTAGAATACAAGAAATATGTATCTTTCGATTCTTTTTTATTCAACCCAACCGCTATAGTAGGCTTTTTATCACCAAAAGGTAAGTCGGATTTAATAAACAAACGTTCATTTTCGTTAGCAGCAAAATTCCCGTCCTTAGATATCTCCTCAGAACACTTTTTAAGAAGATTGTACACGGTATACTTTTTATCTCCAATTTCGATAAACTTATACGTTCTTTCGATTAATTCACGTCCTATTTTATCGATAAATTCGACCGTGAAGTGTCCAATACATACACTTAATGGTAATACGATACACGCTCCTAAGAGAGAGAGAACAATGTTAGGGGCGACAAAAGCTGATATTGCAAAAATTACAATTATTGTTATTATAGTCATTGTTTCAGATTTTGTCTTCTTCTACGTTAATTTCAAAAGTAGTATTTTCAATTCTACTTTTAGCTCGTGCCTTACCTGCACGAACTCTATTAATCGCATCAATAATGATTATAATCAATCCAACAACAGCGAGAATGAATAGCACTGCGCTAACAATCTTCAATTCATCTACAGCACCAAAGCAAACACTTAAGAAAAGGCCACCAATAAAGAGGGCATTTCCTAAGATGCCAAAGTCACTTGGCTCACTAAACAAACAGTATGTAATACTGTCTGGGCTTTCATTGTCGAACAACCAAACGTAACATAACAAAGTTTTCGTAGGTTTCATAATAATTTGGTTAAAATGGTTAATAAATAGCATTCGCGTCATTGGTAACAATGGCGCAAATGTAATAATAATAATTAAATGATAGTAACAGAGAAGAGAATAATCAACAATAATCTGTTATAAATTGAACAAAATCCTCTTCATTGTAAGATTCTTCTCTTCCTTGTTGGTACATGTCTTCAAGAAACATTTCCGAATAGTGGTAAACTTCTTCTTCGTCAACCCCTAAAGAGTTTTCGTAATCAGAAGAGAAAATACTACCAAAAGATATTTCTTGATAGAGTGTTCTTAACTCATCGCAGTTAAGGTCAAGAATACTTACTTTTTCTTCGTTTCGCCTTATCGAAGTCAAAAAATTGTTGTCCATTTTGGTTGTAATTTAATAGTAAGGTTTCTAAAAAAATGCGCTTAACGTTATCGCCCAACGAAAAAAATGCGAGGTGTACGTTTCGCTCCCAACTGGATAAATCTGACTTATGCACACGTGCAACTTCTCAGAGTATCTCCTTTTTCTGAGCATCTTAACGTTTAGCTTCAACGTCTGGCTTATTTATTGTTCACACCAAACAAGAACGTTCTATAGCTATCTAAAAACAATAGCTATAGATGAGCTGATTTTTTTGTCAAGTGTTTTTCTCACTTTACGGCTTACCTGACCGTCCGCTGTTGTATACGGTTTTCCTCTACAATGGTGCTTGGATTGCACCTACGGCTTTTTAGTTGTTTTGCTCAACCCAATAACGATATGGGGCGGTTACGTTGTCTCGGTTTTGCGTTTTCTCGCACCACTTAGTTGTGGTTTACTCGGTTTGCTTTCTGACCATTTTTTTGTGGTTGGAATGTCGCAAAGAAACCTGAAAAGAATATCCTGTAACCAGTTCATATATATGCTTGTGAGTAAGGTGGAATCGAACCACCCAAGCCACCAAGGTTACTCTTTTTGAGATTTAGCGAAAGTAAGTAAAACCAGCTTTTGATAGTTCTCCACAGGTTGTTAATTTCGTCTTACCGAAACTTTGACTATCATAATAATATAATGTATATGATAGAGCAATATCTACGTCCTCTTTCGCCTTGCCATATATGTAATGAGATTTGAAATACGCACCTTTTTGAATAAGGAATAGGAATACGCGTTTTGCTCTCGATAGAGTTTTAAACTCCCAACGTGTCTTGCCTTGATATACGGCATAGAAGGTATAATAATTAATTTTCATTGGTTAAAAATGTTATTGTTGCTCAAGCGTGTGCAAATACGCTTGAGCATTGCTTATGCTACATGCCCGACAATGGTTTGCAGAACAATGTTTCCATTGTCATCAATCACATAATCATCGAATTGGTCCGAATAAGTTTCGGCATAGACCTCCAACATTTCTTTATTGTTGTAGTCTATATCCGTTTCGGTATTAAATTCCTCATCGAGGACTAATTCTTTCAGCTTTTCGGCAAAATACTCAAAGAGGTTGCTGCCCTGTAGCTTCAGGCATTGCGACAACAGTTTGCCGCACTTGTCAGAAAGGCCGTAATCAGTTTTATACTCCACGATGGAGTTTACAAAATCCACGTAGTCTGCGACTTTGAGAAAGTTGCACTGATAAAATCCGATGCTCCAATCTTTTAGAGAATCGCGAATGTAGTTCAACTTTTCGTTCACCCAATACATAGCCGAATCTTCTATGAGTTGATAAAGCTTGTCCTGAAGTTTTGCATTTGCTTCAATTACTGACAACAATTGCTTTGTGCTTAGTTCTGATAATTTTTTCATAATTGGTTTGTTTTAGGGGGTAAAGATAAGTTCCCTCACGTCCTACAATGAACGTGAGGAATAAAAAGGCTACTTACGCTTCATCAATTTTGTCACCAAGTGCATACACGATTAAAGTTTTTAGAAATTCGTTTCGCAAATTCAGATAGAAATAGCATTATCATTGAGTATGCTTTCAACGTATTTCACGATGCGTTCATACTCTCTTCCACTTTCCTCGCTATCAGCATAGGCTTTCTTTATTAATTCATCTCCTATGCCGTAAAAGCACCCTACTGACCACATATTGTTGCTGCGTGTCCAAGTGAAATATCGTCCGCTACTCCACCAATTTTTGAATACTATGTAATCACCTTGACCACATATTTCAGCATCATAGCCTAAGACTTCAGCATTGCCACTGACCTTAGCATTGCCAAATACTTTAGCATAGCCAAAGACTTTAGCATAATCAAAGACATGAGCATTTTCATAGACTTGAGCATCGTAACAGATATAAGCATTGCCATAGACCTCAGCATCGCCATAGACCTTAGCATTGCCACTGATACAAGCATTTTCATAGACTTGAGCATTGCCATATACCATAGCATTGCCAAATACTTTAGCATAGCTAAAGACTTTAGCATAGTCAAAGACATAAGCATAGCCAAATACTTCAGCATTGCAAGTGACATTAGCATAGCCACAGATATGAGCTTTGTCACAGACACAAGCATCGCCACTGACTTCAGCTTTGCCATAGACATAAGCATTTTCATAGACCTTAGCATTTCCATCGACAAAAGCATTGTCAAAGACCTTGGCATTGCCATAGACCTTAGCATTGTCATAGACCTTAGCATCGCCACTGACTTCAGCATAGCCATAAACTTTTGCATCATTATAGACCCAACAATCGCCAGTTTGCGATAGATTTTTTTCAGATTGAACAAATCCACCTTTATCACCCTTTTTCACATTAGAAAAATCCTTTAATGCTTCAATGCGATAAAGCGTAATGCCATTGAATACTGTTGTTTCGTTCGTTAATTTGTACTTTTTCATTTTGGTTATATTTTTGGTTAATAAAAAGTTCTCACATATTAATCAAATAACATGTGAGATTGAAGTCTTATCACATCTCTATACCATATAAGAGGAATTTCTTATCTTCCTCTTCGATTTGTTTCTTAATTTCATCAGCTTCAGTTACAAAAGAAGATATAACGATATTACCGAATTCTTTTGTTTTACTACATATATACCCTAAATTCTTTTTTGAAAAAAGAAATATCCCATTCGAAAGGCATAATCGTTCAAGATTTTTCTTCGTTATTTTGAAATAAAAAGAAACTTTAGAAGTTTCTAATAAATCAACTTTTAGTACTCTATCATTAAACGAAAGTATAGCATTTTGCTCTCCTTTTTTAATATGAATAGCGATAAAAATATCAGTATCATCTTTTTTAATAGACTTAAAGAAGAACTTCAAGTTTTTTACATCAAATTTAAAAATCAGTTTTTCGTTATACATTTGCGATGACAGAAAACTAAAGAAATTACACTTACGAATATTCGCATCGTTAAACACTTTTATTCTATCATTTGCATTTTGGAAAAAGACACTGTTCGTTTTTTCGTCTTTTACAACGTTGAAATCTGTTCCTAACTTTTGTATGAAATCATTTTGAACGTATACTGTTTCATGGAAATCTCCATTAAACGAGAATGGAACTTCTAAGAAGCATTCAGGTGTATATGCGTATGCTTGATTCATACAAAAATCTATCTGAATAAAATTCCTCATACCTATAACATCTTTAGCATCAACAAATTTACGTAAATGCTTTGCGCTATTAGGGAATGATACATGTCCTAAGATTTTAAAATCCTCAAATTTTCTTTGAAACTTATTCAATCTAAATCCGTTAATCTTTGAAAAGTCTGATAAGACTTTAAAAATCGTAGGTTCTTCTACCTTACAAGTAAAACTTCCAATAGAGATATGAAAAGCATTAAGACAAGAGCCTATTCCTAATTTTGATAACTCGTGAGCGGTATAAGTACCTCTTAATCCACTCCTTTGAAAAACAGAAGTGGCGCAATCATTCAATTTATTGAATATTGCGGTGTTCAATTCCAAGTTTGTCATATACATTGGTTTAAGTGGTTAATAAATGTTCGCGTGTACCATATAATAGGTACACGCGATAAATTAGAAGTCAACAACAACAAAATCATCATGTTCAATCAATATCCATAGCCATTGCGAAATCTGACAATAATCTGTACTTGCAGAGTGTTATTCACATCACTACAGCCATAGTAGCATCAACGTTTTCATCTTTATTGGTTTTTGAGGTTTATAATAGATACCATGTGCAATTCAACTCACACATGATAGTTTGCGCTTTAGATTATCGCCCAATCGCGTTTTAACAAGGTTTTTAAGTATCCTCAAACTCATTTTTGTACCTTTTGTGGTCAATCAGTTTCTTTCTAATCTACTTTTTTAAGCTGGTGTTGCAAAGATACTGACAAAGAATATTGAGTACAGCGTTCTAACGTTAGCTTTGTAGGCACGGGGGATTCGAACCCCCTAAGCAACCTATTTGCGTACCTCTTAGAAACTCCAAACCCATAAGTTTAATAACGGGTTGTTCTTCTTTCCATTTGAATATACCCAATCAAGGATTTCCTTACACACCTTTTCACTTAAGAACTTAAGTTTTGTACCATTCTCAAATCGTCTCAATTCGCATCGAATTGTACTATTTAAGTTGCCAACTTCCATTTCATCCTTTTGCATAAGGGTATAATGTGCTTTTTCGGATATTTCAAAATCCTTAAATTGTTGCTTATTACTAAGCAATCCTAATGTTAATGTAGTCATTTGGTTAATGTTTGGTTAAAAAGTAGCAATGTGTCTAATAAAAGGCACATTGCATAAGTTAGAAGCTGTTATTTGCGTTCTGCAAATATTGTAGCATCATCACTGAAGAAATTATCAGCAAGGAAAACAGGACATTCAAACGCTTTGTTTGATATGTCAACTTTTTCATATCCTTCATAGTCTTCTGTAGAATAATCTACTTCGTAATTCTGTAGATTACGAATATTGAAAACTCGTGTTTCATCGTAATTATTCAAGAAAGAGACACCGCTTTTAAGTAATGCTTTGTAAGATTTCACAAAAGCATCTAATAGCTGATTTTGGTCATCATCAAGCATTAGGAGCTTATTAATACCAACGTGTTCTTTAACTTCTCCCCATTCGTCTTTTACCTTATAGGTATTGAACGAAAGGCATTCCTTACGAGTGCGATAAACGTTATCACCATTCGCGATGTGACCAGGGAAACGAAACTTCATGCTATTATAATCATAAGTTAGCTCGTTAGGAGTTAAATCTACTTGGTTAGGCTCTCCATTCATGAAAAACCAACCCCAATCAACATTCTCAAACCCATTAGGGCGTTTGTTGTTAAGTTGTTCATCACAGATTTCCATAAAAGGCATTTCCTCGTCTTTCTCGAAATCTTCTACAGAGCTGTAAACCTTTAGAAGGTTCGCATCCTCATTCCGTTGTTCACCCCATGTTTCAAACGTGGTTGTTGCAGAAAAGTTTTCGCCACGCTTCAAAAAGTTAGTGTACAACAGCTTTACTTCAGTCAAAGCGCCATTCATGAAGATAAATCCCTTATCTTCATGATAGATTTTAAAATTGCTCATATTATATTTGTTTTAAGTGGTTAATAATGTTTGCACGCGTTAAACAAATAACGCGTGCAATAGTCAAATGCAATTAAGAGATACTAAATACATAGCCTTCACTACTATAAAAGTAGTCTGTCATAAACAAATCGCGTGCATACATGCTATAATCGAAGTAATATGAAAGATTTCCTATCATGCTTTCTAAATTGTAGCAATCATTTACCATTTGTTCGGCAAAATCTTCCTCGGAATCGAAAACACCACAAAACGCATCTTTTGCTCTTTCGATGTCGTAATCACCACTCCATTCAGCAAACCCTTCAACGATTTTTTTGTCATCGTCATCAAGCTGTGCGTATTTGATGATTTTATCAAAATTTTCCTTCAAGCCACTTTCACAGTACCAGCATTCAGGAAAACCTTGAAAATCTTGAAACATGAATTCGGGGTTTTCTTCATCGCTGTGTAACACCTTGCACACTTCGATAAATTCGTCATAATCGCTGAATTGCTCTAAGTCAAGCCATGCGCCAGCGATTGAACCGTTATTGTACTTGTGATAAGTACCGACATAAACGGCTGGATTATCTCCTAAATCGTCAACGAGATAGGGAGCTAAAAACTCATCGCGTTCATCTTTGCTAAGCACCCCTATATGAGGTGCATGCATAGCTGCATATAAACTTTTCATAATTGGTTTTTTTTAGTTAAACAATGTTCGTGTATCTCCAATAAAGAAGACACACGATTAAAATTTAGTTAATCAAATTATACAAGGTCAAAATACCTCAGCATTACCACCGACCTCAGCAAAGCCATAGACCTTAGCTTTACCAGTGACAAGAGCATTGCCAAAGACCTTAGCACTGCCAAAGACAAAAGCATTGACAAAGGCCCAAGCATTGCCAAAGACCTTAGCATAGGCACAGACCTTAGCATTGCCAAAGACCTTAGCATCGCCATATACCTTAGCATCGCAACAGACCCAAGCATTGCCAAATACCTTAGCATTGCCATAGACACAAGCATCATCGCCGACCTTAGCATTGCCATAGACCTTAGCATTGCCATAGACCTTAGCATTGTTATAAACCCAACAATTATCAAATTGTGGGAGATTATCCTCGGATTGAACAAATCCGCCTTTATCACCCTTCTTCACATCTGCGAAATCCATTAAGGCTTCAATACGATGAAGAGTAACACCATTGCATTCTGTCGTTTCGTTCGTTAATTTGTACTTTTTCATTTTGGTTATATTTTGGTTAATAAAAAGTTCATGCACGCTAAATAAATAGCGTGCATGAAATTCAATCATCTTTTTTGTACTCGTAAACCCAAACAAATATTTTTAAAACATACACAATTATTGGTAATGCTATTAATACAATCCATGTTGTTTGGTTTGTTAGAAGTGCGAATAAAAAAAGTGCAATTAAGTAGTAAAAAATTACCTTATTCATTGCAAAAATGGTTTAATGGTTAATAATAGAGGACAACCACGCGGCAAAGCGTTTTTGTCCCTTGTTCCGTTGTGGCTAACCACACCACAGTTTTATATAAATTATTGTTTTCGTCTATTCGTCTGCATTTAGTTTTACCCCTATCGTTGTCAGATAGCTAAATGCTTTGGGGGTACGTTTACCGATCACCCTTTGAGAGAGGATGCAAAACCCTTTGTTTATTTGAGGTTTACAACGTACAAGCAAAAACCCGCCTAATTTGTTCACCTTAAAAAAGAAGTTCTTCATGTTATTTTGTACACGACAAATTTACATTTCACCCATTTTTTTGCGTTAAGTTTAGCTTTTCAGCGAGCCAGTAAGCCACAAAATGACATACTTATTTTTGCTTTATCTAAATCGTCTATAGGAGCAATATTTTAACCCTGATAGACGCGCGTACGCAAAACGCGGATAAACCAAATATAAAATATAATATATAATGTAATCAAACACTTTGTTATAACTCGTATAACGTGCAAGGCTGGATAATCAGCAAAAAAAGAACAACTTTACACGTACAAACGTCCACACATAAGTAAGTACCATGTATATACGTGTATCGCATCAAATTAGACTTGACACACATACATAAATACTATTTTGCGCGTATCGCATCAAATTAGACTTGACACACAGACTTATATATTTATTTTTGTAGTGTTACGCCCTATTAGAAGGGCGTGAAAGCCGTTTTGCGTGGAGTCGAACCACAACCGAAAAAAACGGTGAACCAATCCAAAACGTAACAAAGCACCCATAAAATGGGTGCTTTGTCTAAGTAGTAGCAACTTAAGCAACATGTAACTTGTTATACATTTCTGTTGCTTTTTGTGTTGCTTCATTGTGAGAAAGTGAAACGTTTTCACAAAGTAACGCGTTACGCAAAATATTTATTTCAAGTTCGCGAGCCTTCGCGGCCTTTTCTGCGTCCTTTTGAGCCTTTTTAGCGGCCTTTTCAGCGCGTTTTTTAGCCTCTGAACTATTTGCAAGTAAATCGGCTTTTTTCGCGTCGATAACGTTTGTAAGTAGCTTTTTGTAATTAGAAACGGATGGAGTAACTAAGACATAACGCACACCATCGATGTAAAGCAAGTTATTTTGCTTATAATCATCGTATTTTGTTTGTGCCTTATCTATCTTGTTAGCGTCCTTTGTTGCAATTGCTTTGCGCAATTTTGCAACTTCCTTTGCAAGTAGTTTTTTGGCGTTTTCAGCGTCCCAAACTAATTTGCAACCGCCTTCTAACTGCAAAAAGTGTTTGCCAAATGTTTCAGCATTCAGGCCAAACGCTTTACGCGTTAATCCCATAAACTGCAAAAAGTTGGTAAACTCTTCACCGCCTTCTTTGCGTATCTGGTTTATAACGCTAAAAGGAGATAACACGCTATTTACTGCGTTATCCACCATATTTTTTGCGTTAGCCTTTGCGCTTTTTGCGTTAGCATTAATCTCTCTTACTGACATGTTATTTGTAGACATAATGAAGTAGATTTTGCACAATAACAAAAAAAATCTCTATATTTGCACTTGCTTATACTATGTAAGTACAAAATAGCTATTTTCTGCGTTCTAAACCGCGGCAACGGTTTAGAACGCTTTTGTTATTGTAAGTTGTACAATAATTTTCATAGAACACCTGCAAGCAGCGCTATATAATAGCCTTAACTTTACATGTGCAAAGATACAAACGTGAATAATAATACACAAGCGTTTAACCAATTATTTTTGTATAAAGTCAAAACTTTATACTATATATACATATATTTGTAGATTTTAACTTAATAAATAGAAGAAACTAAGAAAAGCGCGCAAAGGAAAGGGCAAAGAAGGAGAGAGGGAAAGAAGGAGAAAAGAGAGGGAAAAGAAGGGGGTGAAAAGGTAACGCCAAACAAACAGTAAAAAGCCTTCTAAACTCAAAAAAATAGCACCACAAACGTATATTTAACGCCCTTTTATTATACCCTTTCAATCCTATATAATTGCAGTAATACCCGTATATTATAGCGCGTTTTGTAAATCATTGAAAATCAGCACTTTTAAGCCCATACCCCCCCCTAATGAGAACGATAAAAGGCCGCTTTCACCTCCTGTCTATTTTTTTTAATTTTCAAAAATCGTTGAAAAATTCTCAATAAAAATCGGGCAAAATGATTATCCGAATCTATTCTACACATACTTTTTTTGATTTGGGTTGTAGTGTTTAAAAATTCTCCAAAATCCCATAGGCATAAAAAAGATAAAATGTAGCTTATTAAACACCTTAGTGTACCATATAGTGTATAGTTAAAATATGGTTAAATCATTAATATATAGTATATCTTGTATATTTTGTGTATATTTGCATAAGAAAAATAAATATGCAATTTGCTTGCGAGACTTTTGCGTTTTGCTAACGGGGTATACCCTATCATGCTTCATTGTATGAAACAGTATTCTTTGTATGTCAAAATTTAAATACTGCATAAGAGAAAATCCAATGAAGTGTAGATGTGCGCCAAGTAGTAAAAACCTTCCGAAAAACGTCTAAAAAGTAAGCTATTTTGACAAAT
Source organism: uncultured Prevotella sp. (assembly GCA_900540885.1). Taxonomy (GTDB): domain Bacteria; phylum Bacteroidota; class Bacteroidia; order Bacteroidales; family Bacteroidaceae; genus Alloprevotella. Next base: position 36,316 of record UQHJ01000012.1, on the reverse strand, counting down.
AAAGTATTAGTATAATTAATTAATAAAGGTTAACACTATGATAGATAGAGAAATGTTGTTGATAGACTTGGAGGAGTGTTCTGATGTCCATAGGTGGAAGGTCAGTTGTTCTTCGAGTGGAAGTTATGCTGCTCGTGCTGCTATGTTGGGGTTAGATGTTTACGATACCTATAGTAAGAGTATGTTTGCTTGGTTTGGTGGGAGATATTATTGTTACAATGGCAAGATATATGAACCTATAGATATAGATTTATTGAAATGGAGCATACAGAAGTTGACGGAACGTATGAGTGTAGATGCTGGCATACGTTCAAAAATGGGAATGTTGCGAGAGCAGATGTTCTTGGCGGTAAAAATGGAGCGCGAATTGCACCCAAGATTTAATATCCGAGCATTTAAGAATGGTGTTGTAGATATAATGACGGGGGATTTAAAGCCATTTGGTAAACAATGGGACGTAACATATATCAATGACTACAATTTTGATGCGAATGCCGATTGCCCGTTATGGAAGAGTTTTCTAAAGCAAGTACTTCCTGAGAAGAATAGTAGATTGTTGTTACAGATGTTTTTGGGTCTTACAACAATGAATAGGTCAGAAATGGGAGCAAAGATAGAGAACTGCCTTGCATTGTATGGAAATGGCTCAAATGGCAAGAGTGTAATAAACGATGTAGTAAGAGGTGTTTATGGTGCAGAGAACATAAGTACTATGAGTATAGGCTCTATCTTGAAAGACGGAGATGAAGGCATGAGGGCAAGATGTCAATTGGTAGGTAAATACATAAACTATAGTGGAGAGGTAAACGAAAAAGAGTTGTTTGGTAGAGAAGCCGCATTCAAGAGTTTTATAAGTGGAGAAGAACAACATGCACGCTTCCTAAGAGGGAATGTCTTTACTATTACAAATGTTCCTTGGCAGATATTCAATTTCAATAACCTTCCAGTAACGAGCGATAAAAGCTATGGATTTTTCCGTAGATTCTTGTATCTAATATTCAATGAGACTATACCAGAGGAAATGCAAAATAAGAGCCTTGGAGAGGAACTCAGAGCAGAATATTCGGGTATTCTAAATTGGATTATTAGAGGAGGAAAGTATTTAAAGCAGCACCAATTCAAATTTCCGAGGAGTGAAAATGGAGAAAGGCAGAAATTAGTGTCTGTAGGAATGAGTAACCCCCTACTCTCTTGGGCTATGTATTTACGTCTATCTCCTTCAAAGAGAGCTGAAGGGGAAGAGTTTAGGTGGGTGCAATCTAATATTCTTAGAAAGAGTTTAGACGACTTCTGCATAGCCAATAACTTTGAAATGGTAACACAAACTGCTTTCGGACGAGCCATGACAAAGTTGGGATTTGGAGGACAAAATAGAAAACGCGTTGGAGCTGGTATCATGTATAAAATATATGGCTTTAGCAAAGAAGTAGAAAATTATACACAAAACGAGTTGTCTCTTGAAACATGGAAACTGCAAGATGATGCAGAATTTGACGATGTCGCAGGAGATGGCATTTAAAACACATAAATATGGAAGAAAACAAAATTAAAAGCGTACAAGTACAAAATTTTGTATTTACGCTGAGTGAAGAAGGCATCGTTTCTGTTGCAGCATCTTCGGGTATTTGGTATGTTGGTTTCGCACCAGGTTGCTTCGCACATGCCTTCATCTATTCTTTGGTTTTTGCGGAGGATAAAGAAATGAGCGAAGAAGATAAAAACGTTCTGACAACTCTCGTTACTTCAATGTATTGCACTTGCAATATTATTGACGGTGAGTTTACTGATGAAGTCTATAAGTGCATCGATAAATACACGAAGAGAAAATCAGAGGACGTTGACGTAGCTTCAGAAGAAGAACAACAAAAAAGCGAAGAAGATTTAGAACATGTGAAGAAACTTACTGAGATAGAAGAAGAAGTTGGGAAAGTTGAATAAAATACTTATTTTATTGCATATATGCAATAAGAATTGTATATTTGCATAAATAAAGGCATTCTTATTTTATCTCACGCGTGGGGATTAGGTCTTATGCCTATTCCCCATTTTTTATTTTAAATATGGTTGCAAAATACGATTTGTTAGTAGTTAATACGTCTGGAGAAAGGAAGAGCCTTGTAGATGACTTTTCTTCAGGTGTAATAGAAGCTACAATGCCAACGTGGAAGACAAAAGAATTGCCTTCTAACGAATGGAAAGATACCGAAGGAGAAGATGTTTATGTTCCTAAAGACGGATTACACTTTGGAGGTGCAGATTTCGAGGTGAAGATGTGCTATAAAGGTGAAGAGGGAACATGGAGCGATAAGGAAATCGAATTGGTAAACTTTCTAAAAGGTAGCTTCCTTGGCGTTTACTGCTCATACGCAAATGAAGGCTGGGGAGCTTGCTATCTACAAGAGATTTCAGATGTAGATGTTTATTCTGATGAAAACGTTGGAGACGTTGTAGAATATAAACTAAAATTCCATATCACTAAATACGAAAGAATGATAGAGGATTTCTATGTTTACATCGTTGACGAAAACGGAAATCTTTTGATAGACAATAGCGGTAATAGAATTATTAACGATATATAAAATTGTAGCAAAAACGATTATTCCTCAATGTAGGAAACAACGGAAATTGCAAGCAATAAAAACCGATTTATAGTATCAGACAAAAAAATGAGACAGTGGAATGTATATAGCTCAGACGGAAAGACGATACGAACATCAACCAAGTCGTTAGAATATAATGGCGAATATATGGGTAGCTGCTCTTTAACTATTTCTTTTGAAAGCAAGTCACCTATAGATTTTCAAATTGGCGATTATATAGATTATAGAAATGAACGATTTTACTTGAATGTCGTACCTGCAGCAAAGAAACAATGTTCCGTAAATGGAGCAAAGGACGCATTTGTGTACGATAATGTAAAATTCGATTCTGTAATAGACGAACTTGTAAGATGTAATTTCCTTGATATTGTTGAAAATGATACACATATCCATTGGACTGCGTTGCCTACATTCTCTTTCTATTGCAGTGGCGTATACGACCTTGCAAGCAGAATAAAAGCTAATTTAGATAGATGCTATGGCAATAACAAATGGACTATTAGCTTTGGTTATGAAGAACAAACAAGAAATGATATTAGCATCAGTATAGATAATCAATCTGTATGGGACGCTCTGACTTTACTTGACACAAACTTTAAAACCAATTTTATTATTCGTGGTAGACATATCGTTATAGGTTCTTCTGGAAATGGAATAGGACACACTTTTAAATATGGCGTAGGTAATGGTTTATTGTCTCTTGAACGGACTATAGATGATAGCCAAAAGGTTATTACAAGACTTCGTGCGTATGGCAATACTACAAATATACCAACATCGTACTATAAATATCTAAGTATGTACGTTCAACCTACGATGAGCAATATACATGCAACGCGTGCTGATTCTGTAGGTCATTCTAATGTAGATGTTTCTATTATTTGTAATGATAAATGGGCAAACGATATATTGTCTTATGGTAGATATGCCAAATTATTACCTAATAATACATCTGCATACGAATATATAAGAAAACAAAATATTGAAGCATTACTTACAATAAAATACAATTATGGTGGTGTAGATAGATTCGCTAAAGCTGTAGTATTGTATTACCATAACGATCTTGAGAATAAAAATTATGTTACATGGTATGTGTTGGATAATACTATGCTATGGATGTGTATAAGAGATACGAATGGTACGTTTGGAAATTATCAAATACAACTTACAGGCTCATCAGCTTTAGACCTAAAGTATATATTATCGAAATATCCGAGCAATATTAATAATGATAATTATCCTAACAATATGGCGGTAACAAGATTGATGTTGCCTAATTTCTCTATCAAACAAGGAGAAGAGGATTGCGGCAGTATTGATGAAAAATATAAAGGATATAAACTTGTTTACGATAGAGGCGATGTCTATATAGATAGTCCTAATATTGACAAAATAGGTTTGCGAGAGGGTACGGTGTATATTGACGGTACAGACAATGAAACTACAGATGCTGATATATACCCATCCTTTCAAGGAATAACGAAAGATTTACTTAATGATGCTGGTATTAATGTTAATTTAAAGCCAAATGATAATGGGTGTTTAGATGAAATAGATTCAGCATCTACTTGTGAAGATAAAGGTGGCTCAGATATAGAAAGCGGTATTGCAGCAAGTATGTTCGTCTGGATTAAGGATTGCGGTTTTAATATTTGGGATTATAGAACAAGCGAAACTCCTACAATATACATGAAAAGTGGTTTGTGCGTAGGAAGAGAATTTGAAATTACGAATATTGTAAAAGATGAACGTGACGGATATTTTCTTTATAAATTAACTATTTCAAGAAAGGCTGACAACGATTTGAATATCGTTTATCCTAATTCTGAATTTCCTATCAAAAGTGGAGATGAGTTTGTACTACTTCATATTAAGATGCCTGACGTATACTATCAAGTTGCTTCACAAAAGCTATTGAGAGCTGCATTAATTTTTTTTGCCGACAATGACAAAACGCGATTTGCATACACACCAGAGATAGATAATATATGGATGGCTCGCCAACACGATGAAGCAACTGAGAATGGTGAAGAAAGCATCTATATGACTATCAAAGAGGGGGATAAGATGATGTTTGATGAAGAACAAGATTTAGGCTTTAAAGGAAATGTATTCATCAACACATTAAAAATAACAGAGAGCGAAGATAGCTTAATTCCTCAATTTGATATAACACTTGAAGATAAGAAATCAGTTAGTAGCCTACAAAGAACATTAAGCCAAGTATCACAAAGCTTTGGCGGAGGAGGTAGCGGAGACGGACTCACTATTGAACAAGTAAAAGCTCTTATTAGAGAGAGCGGAAGTGGCTATTATATCTCCAAAGTTAAAGATGATAAAGCTAAAGGAATTATCGCATTTAATAAAGGAATTGAAACATTCGCTGAGGATAATAATATCGCAGCAGACGGAATTGTCGAATATCCAATAATAACAGAAGAATAACATGGCACGATTACTATCAACATGGTTTAATGGCTTCCTTTGTTCTGCAAGAAGAACGGGCAAAATGATTGAAGATGCTTTCGGCAAGAAAGTACCCGAAATGGCCGAACATTATATGTCCGATTTTGGCGGATATGGGTGGAAACTGCAAGAAGACGCGAATGGAAAATATATTCTTGAATTGGATAGTTTGAAAATTCGTGAGAGCCTTATTGCACATAGTCTAATAATAGACCAGATACGTGCTATCTGTGGTTCATTAGGCATCAGCCAAGCGTGTGGTAAGGTAAAGGAAGTGCAATCAGATAGTACTAATTACTACCTTATCATGGAGGGCGAAGAAACGCATGGATATGGCGGCTTCGCAGCAAAAGACTTTATCCGTTGCCAACGTTGGACTGGCAATGGACTAAAAGGTTATTGGGTTAAGGTTAATTTTTTGGGAGATAATGGAAATGGACATCAAAATGTTTTAGCTATAAGCAAATCTGAATTTAAAGGTGTTATCAATCAAGACAACGGCACGAAAGCAGACAATGTAAGCGAAAGCACATCTTCTATGTCGTTACCTTCGGCTGGAGACGAAATCGTGCAGTATGGTAACGAAATAGATAAAACGCGACAAAGCGCAATCTACATTCACGCTAACGGGAAAGGACAACCCGCTCTTGATATTCTTACAGGCATTCATTCTAAGTCTTTTGACGGTTGTTTAGCTTGTCGCCTTGGTGGAGATTTACCTAATGGCGGTTTCGGCCTATATAGCAAGAATGGCCGTGTTATGTCACAGTCAGAAAGTGGAGAAGTGCACTATACACTTAACCCAGACGGAACATTTGAACTCGGTAAGGGTGCGATTACCTATGACGGCAAAGGAACAGTGACTATCGGTAGCAATGTCGTTATCAAGTGGGGAGCGCAGAGCCAATCTAAATACGAATATGCAATTAGCGACAATGGAGTTACCGCCCCGAATGATTGGAGTGAAACATTCCCAACTAATATAGCTCAAGGTAAGTACATTTGGAAACGCACAACCTATCCCGATGGCACTGAGACTACTGAGTTGCTTGGCTTCGTTGGTAAGGACGGTAAGATACCAACATTCACGTACGAATACGCTACAAGCACATCGGGAACGACTGCACCTACTAATAAAGATTGGAGCGGTACGTTTCCAACAAATGTTACACAAGGTATGTACATTTGGAAACGCACAAAAGATAGTGACGGAAAAGTTGTGGCTACAGAGTTGATTGGTTATGTTGGCGAGGACGGAAAAACCCCTACTTATACATACAAATATGCTACGAACACATCAAGTATACAACAACCAAGTAGAGGTTGGAGTTACACTTTTCCAACAAATGTTGCGCAAGGCACATATATTTGGAGGCAAACATTAGATAGTAGTGGAAAGGTCGTTATTACAGAGTTGATTGGTTATGTTGGCGAGGACGGAAAGATACCTACTTATACATACAAGTACGCGACAAGCACTTCAGATACAACTGAGCCAAATGGAACATGGAGTGATACGTTTCCAACTAATGTCCAAAAAGGTTCATACGTTTGGAGAAAAACGATTGATGAAAATGGGAACGTTATCGCAACAGAAGTTATCTATTACAAAAGTTTAGACGGAATACAAGGCCCTCGCGGCCCACAAGGCGATGACGGTGCAGCCTACTACATTCTCTCCCCCGTTGGGTCTATATCAAGAACAAAACAAAGTCCTACTACTTCACCTTCTTACAGTACAACGACGATTACCGTTGAAGCATACCGCACGGAAGGCCTAACCTCAACGAAGTTTACAGGAGGTAAAATGAAGTGGGCCATATATAGCTCTGACGGCACGATAGTACAAGAAGGCACAGGAGATACGGCAACGATTAATTGTCTACACGCAACACGTATTGAGTTTAAGTTATTCGTCAACGAAGTCGAAGTAGCACAAAAGACCATTCCAGTCGTTTGGAATGGTACGAACGGTAAAGACGGTAAAGACGGAGCAGACGGAATAAGCCTACATAGCAACCTACTCGTACATACCGACTTTGCTCCAAAGGCGGAGAACTATGCTGGCACGTGGCTCAATTTCCGCTCATCGCTCGCCACGATTAACGGCACGCTGAACGAGGGAGCAGCGGTTGGTGATACGGATATGCTCTCCGCTTCTGTCTCAGAACAGACGGACATATTACAATATGATGTAACAAAGTTGATTGGCCCTCAGACGTGGTACGTTATAGGCATTACAATGCGTGGCTCTGGTACTGCTACCGTATATTGTTATCCCGACACGAACGAACAAACGATTTACGTTGACGGAGACGCAAAAGGCTCTCCAAGTGACGCAAGTGCCGCATTTGCGTTGACCTCAACGTGGAGACGACATTACATAGCATTCTGTACAAAATCAAGCCTTAGTGGTACAAAATACGTGTTGGTACGTTTAACAAGTGGCTCGCAAGCAGACATCTCAATGGTCACATTGGGTAGGCCATACGGAGGTGGCTCAGCATTAACAGCTGACGACTACATTCAGAATGATGCGCAGCTTATCCGCATGGCAACACCTTCCAACATGGAAACGTTCTGTGGTATCAACTCTTTGTGCGCATGGCGAAGCAGCGAGCGCGAGTTTGACTTTTATTCGCAATCGTTAGGCTCAACAATCGTGTCGGGACAATGGTACACGCTATCTTTCTACTCACGTGGCTCAGGTAGTATCAATACATACGTATATGATTATGGAGGACGCGTCTTGTCTGATGCAAGCGCAGATATGCCATTAGCTGACGGAGTGAAAGAAACTGCATTTAAGAATGACGGAAGCCATACATGGGAGCTAACCGCAGAATGGGTGCGACACATCTACACCTTCCGCGTCCGCACGGACGGCACTTACTCCTCACCTATATTGCTATTCAGAGCAACAATAGGCACAAGCGGTGACTTCATCGCTATCAATCAAGTAAAGCTCGAAGTGGGCAAAAACGCTTCGGATTGGTGCTTAAACGAAATGGACAAAAAAGCCGTCTCTTTGCCCGACTGGCTGAAAGCCTTCAATGGCTATACCATGAGCGGTGACAACTACATAGCAAGTGGTAACGCGTTCTTCGGCCGAAAAGAGATTGACGGCACTTACACAGGCTGCATGATGTCGTCTAACGGATTGCAGATAGGGGGCAATACTGTCGTAGGTATGTACGCATTAGACCACAACACACTGCAAGTAGCAATCGACCCCGTAAACAAACAATACTACTTCAAGGGCACAATATATGCTGACCAAGGTGTATTTAACGGCATTACAACGGGTATGCAGCTTAACTCGGTAACGGTAATTACAGAGAGTAACTATACCAACTATCTTGAGTTAAGGACGTATAAGGTTACAGAACTTGGGATAAAAAGATACAAGAAGTACGCATACCCCATTATCCCTAATCTATCAACCATTATCAATGTTAACTCATTACCCGAAACGGTAACGGTCGACGAAAGCACCGCTGATACGAAGATTGAAGTAACAAAAGATTACCGCAGTTGGGTGTTGCCTCCTTATGGCAGTACGGACGAAGATATTCAGCAAGCACTCGCTCTCATCGGTTGCAAATTAGTTATCTATAATAATATTGGCAGAAACCAAATAGACCTCTATGGTCGTTTCTTTAAGACTGGGGGAACTGATCCCAAGGCAAGTCTAACGCTTGCAAAAGGTATGGTAGCATTGACAATGTGTGTCGGGACTGACGGACAATTCTATTGGCAATATGACGGTGCTATCGTTGAATTGAAATTTAATGACCTTAAATTTCAAGGAACGTTAAAGCCTGGTACTGGTTTCTCAAATGCAGAAATCGCTCCTCCCCTTATAAGACTTAATAATTAACAACTATTGCAAAAACATACAAAAAACAAATAACATGGAAACAAAAAAACTCTCAGAAGCATTAGCCGAGTTGCAAGCAGCAGCGAGTGTGAGCGGATTGGACGTGCGATTAGTCGTTGCTGGGCAGACCGACACAGACAACGCACAAACTATCACGCTACAACAATTGCTCACGGCATTGAATGTACCCACTGCACAGAGTGGTACGCAAGGAACAACTAAGAACTACATTTATTCTACTGGTACTGATGCTGATAAAAACTGTGTTGCGTCATGTAACTGGTGGATCTATTCAGAAAATGGTAGAATATATGTTCGTTGGAAAAGATGGGGCGCTGATAATAATACTCATTATGACCATGATAATGAAGCACATCAAACATCACAGTATATGATACCATATATGGGTAGTGATGGTGGCGCATGTTATCAAGACGGACTTTTACCGTGGCAATGGGGGCAACGAATGAAAGACTGTGGAGTAAACTTTAGATTCATTCGAGAGGAGCTAAGTACAGCAGAATATGTTAATTTACGCTATCTGAATTTTGCAAATGGTGGAGCGTATGATACACCAATTTCTAAAGCAACAAGTGCTAAGGCAGGTGTAATGACAGCAGAGGATAAGACAAAGCTTGATAATTTAACTGCTTATGCGCGTGACCTTGGGAATTTTGAATCGGAGGAAGCGGCTCTTAATGCGCTTAAAGCTATTGAAATATCAAGCAACTCTAATATTGTACACGCGCATTGCACGTATGCTAACGGAGCAATGAGTATTACAATGATGCAGAGCATTGAAAATGATTATTGTAGACAGGTAATCTTCAATAAATCAAAGATTTTTCAACGCGCTATTTATTTTACTGACGGTACTCGCCAAGAAATAAGTCATGCAGAAGATTGGAGTTGTCTTTTCGGTGATAGATTACAATGGGATAGCGGAGAAAATAAATATGTATTACGCCAATTCGATTTGTCGTTCAATAAGGAACATACAGACCCTATACCCACCGCAACTGCAAACAATGATGGCCTCATGAGCAAAGAAGACAAACAATTATTACAAACAATAAAAGACAAATTAGGATTATAATGCTACAATCTATATCAACAAGTCAAGGAAGTCCACTATTAATAACGAGTGGCGCATTTTTAGCTGGAACATTCTATGAAGAACTGCAACAAGTATTATTCGATTTGCGGTGGTTAGTAGCCTTTATCGTTATACTTGTCTTTACAGACTTTTGGACTGGGTTAACGGCATCGGTACGCGTTCGTAAAGAGAACTTTCGCATAAGCAGAGCCTTGCGAAGAACTATTGTAAAGTTTCTGGAGTACATTAACTTTATAATATTCGGTTTGTTGCTCTCGAAAGCTATACTTGAGCCATTTGGAATAGGGACAGATGTAACAGGTGGCGCGGTAGGCGCGTGTTGCGCGTTACTTATAGAATTCGACAGTATTTATGGCCATGTATGCGACTTACACGGAATACATAATAGATTTTCATTCAAACGTCTTTTTATCGCATACATTAAGAAAAAAGATGAAGATATTGGTAATGCAATAGAAGACACGCTAAATGAGAAGAAATAAAAAAACTCATGCAAAAAATATTGCATGAGTAATATGAAAACATTACAAAAATACAAAAACAATTCAATATGGCAAATCCAAACGTATTAATTCCATTCGTATTACGCTATGAGGGCGGTTTCGTGAACGACCCGAAAGATAGAGGCGGAGCAACGAACAAAGGCATAACGCTGAACACATTCCGTTCTGTGTACGGAAGAACGAAGAGCGTTGCAGACTTAAAGAAACTTACCAATGAGCAATGGCGACACATCTTTAAAACGCTTTATTGGGATAAGTGTAATGCTGATATGATTAAAGACCAGAGCATTGCGAATATGCTTGTTGACTTTGCATGGCATAGTGGTGTAACAACGGCCGTTAAGAAATTACAGAAGATTGTAGGAGTTACTTCTGACGGTATTTGTGGGGTGCAGACTATAGGCGCGATTAATTCAAGATATGCAACGGAAACATTTAATTTGTTAAAAGCAGCGCGCATGAAATATTTGCAAAGTATCGTGAAGAATAAGCCTTCACAAACAAGGTTTATGAAGGGTTGGACGAAAAGAGTAAACGCTATCGAATATGGAAAACTCACTTATTAAGAAGTTGCGCTATTTGTTATTTGTTGTCGTGTGCGCGGTGTTCGCATGCATGGATACATCATGCTCGCGTAAGACCTATCACCAAATAACTAAATACGACACGCTAATCGTGCATCAGAGTGACACAATAGTTATCAATGATACAATTAGTAAGGTGTTAGAAGTTGTGCGCACAGATAGCGTTATTGAGCGTCTAACGACCTATATTGTTGTAGATAGTGCTGGCAACGTGAAAGAAAAGCAAGTGTATCGTGATAAAAGCGTGTATCACAATAAAGATGCGCTGAGAACGAATAGCCATGCGAACAATGTTCAGCGTGTACGCAATAGCAAAGAAAAGCAAACAACGATAAGTACAGAACAAAAGAAAGTCGCTGAAACAACTGCATTGCATGAAGCACAAAAGTTTGCTTTTTACACTATTTTGTTAGTTGCGATTGTTGCAACAATCTACTACTTTATATACAAAAAACGTAAGTGATTTTATTGTGTTGAGTTGGCAAGCGAGGAGCCGCGCGCGGTGTCCTCTGCTTGCCTTTGTCTTTTAACCAATAAAATCAGAAAGAATGAAACAACTTGAAGAAATATATAACAGAGTGGTTGAATCCACCTTAGTAGTGAGCGAATTAACATTTGAGCAGCTTGCCACATCGCGAACAGAAAGATGCGTTATAGCGCGTGTAGTGTTAATTGACACGTTGATTGATATGGGCTTTACTGAGAGTGATATATCGTTAGTTAGCGGTATGAGTCAACAACGTGTTAACTCGTTGAAGAATAGCGCGAAATATAGACTGAAAGGATTAAGCGCGAGGATTATGCACGAAGAAGTAAGGAAAAGAATGAGAAAAGAGTAAGGAATAAAAAAACCGCACCAAAAAAATGACAAAAGGCGCGGTTTCGTTCATAAGGTTTGTCAATATTTATTATTAATCCCGATACAAATATACGAATTATATGACTATTTGCAAAATGGGAATAACCACTATTACATATTTTCTGTGCAAATAGATTGCACAGAAATTTCCGAGCGATTTTCAAGCAAAAAACAAGCAACTAACACAAACAACAAAAGACTTACAATCTACATATCCATACATTTGCAACAGATGTAAGGAAAATCCTTGCACGTAAACTTAAAACAAATTTTACTATGGACGGAGTAGAAAAAGTAATCTGTTGCGACAGAGGGAACAACGATGCCCTTACCTATGCAGCAATGGCGAACAAAAACAATGACCCACTTGCAATGGCAGCTATGATGAATGGTGGATTGGGTGGCGCGAACCAATGGCTTAACAATCCATTCTTGTACCTTATCTTCCTTGCTATGTTCGGTGGCAATGGCTTCGGGTTCGGCAATAACCGCAATGGTCTGCAAGATGCAGAGATACAGGGCCAAATCCAATCTTTGCGCTCGCAAATGGCCGACAATCACAATTCAGACTTGTTGATGCAAGCAATCAAGGGTAATAACGATGCTCTTACAACACTGGGGGCAAACCTTAATTGCGACTTTAACCAGTTGCAGCAAGGAGTGTGCGCGGTACGTTCTGCAATTGACCAAGTAGCAGGGCAAGTAGGCTTCTCAGCAGAGCGCGTTATTAACGCAGCCGACAAGGGCAATGCAGCCGTTATTCAAGCAATTCAGAATTGTTGCTGCAATACACAGAATGGCATCACCAAGATGGGCTACGAGAACCAGCTCGCAATACAAGGACAGACCAACTCCTTGCAGCAGAGCCTTAATTTTGTAAACTCATCGGTGGAGCGCGGATTTAGTTCGGTTGGCTACCAAATGTCGCAAGACAAGTGCGATGTTATTCGTGCTGGACAGGACAACACTCAGCGCATAATTGACGCCCTTAACAACCATTGGTATGCCGATATTGACCGCAAGTATCAAGATGCTCGCCTTGAATTATCTCAGCAGAACCAAACTGCCGCACTGATTGCTGCTTTGGGCAAGACTACGACTGCAACGACATGAGGAGGTGTTTCCAAAAAGGAAATAACCACTGATAACCATTCTATTGACGCCAACGAAAAGGTTGACAACAATAGCTTTTTCGCGAGGTCGCGAAAAAGGTCGAAATAGAAGTAATAACAAGCACGTGGGGAGGTGATTGCCCCACGTGCTACTAATAAGTTAAAATCATGCTATTCAAAGACATAAAGACTGGCTACCCGATTTACTTCCTTGACAAGGAGAAAACAAGGTACTATCAAGGCAAAGCCGTGAGTGTTGCAGTTCCGCGTTACGACAATAACCAAGCCAAGGCTTTCGGTGCGCAGCCTACTGGTCTTGTTGTGGATATAACCATTGAGGCAGATGGTGCAACCAAGACATACACAATTCCCGAAACTGCATCAATAACGTATGCTGGGCATCTTGTGTTGTCAACTGACAAGGACGGAATACTAAGAGAGGTGGAAGCACTTAAAGCTGCAAGCGAGGAGGCACTGTCACAGGTTGAGATACACAAGCAAACGGTGACAAATTGTAACCAGTTGTTAGAGGATCTTAATCCTGCTTTTGCCGAAAAACGGGCGCAAGACAAACGTATTGAAAGTATAGAGAGTGAAGTGAGAAGTCTTGGTAATATTGTCAAAGATTTTATAAACGAATTTAGAAAATGAGAATATATATGATAGTAGGCCATGAGTGCGCAAAAGGTCATGAACAACATTTTGATAAAGATAGCGCAGAAAATGCAGTTAAGCGTATCTATTACACAGACAAGAGCGGAAAAGAACATCATGGTTCACATTGGACATTAGAAGAAGTAATTGCAGCAACAGAAGCATTAACGTTTCCGAAAGGTGTAACGAAATGGGATATATATGTAGCGTGCAATGTTGCTTATGCCGACCTTTGCAAGGTTTTACCGCCCGAATTAATCATCGAAACTGCACATGCTTTTTTCTTTGAAGATGAAGATGCACCGATAGATAAAATATGGAGGTATATGCAGACGTTTTGAAAAGTGTCACCACAATACAAATTTGTGGTGACACTTTTACTGTAATTAATTTAATCTTATTGATATATATGTATTAACAATAAACACATAAACTATTGATTTTCAACTATATATATATAATTCAATATATATTTAATTTCAATATTCAAGTCCCTCCTGGTCCACCAAGAGTACTGATTATCAGCAGTATACAAAAAAATGCGTTCCAAATTGCGTGCAATTTGGAACGCTTTTTTTGTATATGTACACTCGCTACCTATTAAACATTTGCATTGCTGACTTCTCAGCCGTATCGGCTATGTCTATGTAGGGCTTCATTCTTTTATTGGTGTCCGATAATATCCTTATTGCTATTATCAACATCTTGTGTACTATCAATATCTTGTGTACTATCAATCAGAGCAAAACGTCTACCAGCAGTACACTACCATCACGCTTCTTCCCTTGTCCTAGAAAAAAGGCAACGCGCCTCATACAACACAAAAGCCGCACACATGCCACTAGTCAATAAAGACGAAGCATGTAAGCGGCTTGTTACAATGATAAATGTTGACACCACGCGCGTTGAAAATGGCAGGGGGCAAGATGCACGAGGCACACTGAGCATTCTGAACAACAGGAGCCTAGAACGCCCCATAAATCATACAGATACTACTTACTCGTTTCATCAAGTTCTTTTCTCTCAAAAGAAAAAGACTATCAACAAAATCAGTTTACTGAGTTTGGAATCGTTTGCTTGCACGAAGTATATGACGTGCTGCCGACATTAACTCTTGAGTCTCTTGTAAGGTAGAAAGATAGAGCAAAGCGACCTTAATGTTAGAGTCTTCACGCTGAATACGATCTTGTTGTGCGTGGCGTATTTGCGAGATGCGACTCTTAATGGCATTACCTTGCACTAGAAGTTCGTCAGAACCCTCAAAGTTGCCCGTTGAAATCATACGTTGCTCACTTTCTAAGAACTTATCTACGTCATTGCAAACGGGGATAAACTCGTCCACATAATCTTGTGGTAAAGGATTGAAGTTGTTGTCAACATGCTCCACACATGGTTCGAGCATACGCTTCAAGCCATATATAATTTGCGTCGAGTTATTACAGCCCAAGTGGAACCAAGTGTTTTTCTCTACTGCAACGAGATAGTCAATCTTACGCATACCAAGAATTTCCTTACGACGATAACGCTTCCATACACTCTTCTCATTTTCGATATCATGTGACGCCGTACGGAGTGCGCGAATGTTCTCATGCATTAACCCTTGCGTAATGTTGCGGAATGTAGTGCGCGTAAAGGTAAGCATATCCGTTTGCGTACGACGTACATGCTCTAAGAGCAACTGCCACGTTTCGGCCTTATCATGACTGCGTACCAACTGACGGAAAAGCAAATCAACATTGTCCTGTTCACGCTTTTGCTTAAACTTGCGGTTGTTGTTGATTATTACTAATGCAACTACACACATAACCAATATCATGGCGAAGAAACCGCCCCAATGATTAATAGTTGCAATGAGGAAACTTACAATAAAGGCTGCACCAGCTGTAATAAACCAACCACCGATTACGGTTATAACACCCGTTATACGATAAACTGCAGTCTCGCGTCCCCATGCACGGTCTGCCAACGAAGAACCCATAGCTACCATAAAGGCTACATAGGTGGTAGACAATGGAAGTTGTAAAGACGTGCCGACTACGATTAAGAAACCAGCCATAACCAAATTAACAGAAGCACGCACTTGGTCAAAAGCTGCGCCCTCGGCCATAACAACGCCCTCTTGGTCAAAACGTGTATTCACCCAATTTGATACACACTTGGGGACGTGCTTTGACATGGCATTGGTCGTATTTAACACAGCACGAACGGTGCGACGTGCTAAACGCGATGAAGAGAATACTTCTTCTCCCTCATCTTGTCGCGAGAGGTTGACCGTTGTCTCAACCACCTTGTGTGCCTTCTTAGAAGTACAAATGGCCACAGTCATGACTACACCTGCTGCTATAAGGAACAAGTGCTTGAACGGCAATTGGCTTTCGCCTGCTAACACTGTCATCATATAATCATTCGCATTTTGACCAGCTCCATTTGCAGAATAATCAAGGAATGACTCAAGGCCAGCTAAAGGCGTACCTATAAAGTTGACCAAGTCATTACCTGCAAAGGCCATAGCCAACGCAAAGGTGCCAAACAGTACGACGATGCGGAAAATGTTTACTTTCAGTAAATGTAACACTTCCATTATCACCGTAAACGAGCCAAAGCAAACTAACAAAATATTCAAGCGATTTTGGTCAATCCACTCAGGCGTCCAACCTATGGAAGTAAGCAGAGGGCTTGTGCGCAAGCCACTTACCAACAAGAAATAAAATATAGAAGTGATACTCAAACCGCCAAAGATAGCTATACTATAACGAAGGTGCTTCTTGTATTGAAATGTAAAGATTAAACGTGCAATCCACATTACAATTAGACCAAACACAAAAGCTATGGCGACAGAAAGGAATATACCGATTATAACGCTCAAAGCCTTATCGGTATTAATGAGTTGAGCGTAAGTTAAGCCGTGGCTTAATATTTTAGAAAAGGCGAGTGCTGTACTACCACCTAACAAGCCAAACACCATTGATACGGTGGTTGACGTGGGCATGCCTAACGTATTAAAGATGTCAAGCAATATTACATCGGTAGCAGCTACGCCTAAAAAGATGCACATCACATCGTCTAACGAATAATAATGCGGATTGAGCACACCATGGCGCGCTATATCCATCATACCGCTTGATGTACTTGCACCAACAAAGATACCGATTGCAGCTACTACAAGAATGGTGCGAAACTTTGCAGCCTTGGCTCCCACAGCGGGGCTAAGAAAGTTTACTGCATCATTGGCCACACCGACCGACAAGTCGAACGTGGCTAATACAAAAAGGAATATTAGTATTCCAAGATAAAAGAAATCCATATAACGTGGGTTCAAATGTTATGCTGCAAAATTAGTATATGCGAAGTTAATTGCAAAGGCTTTTGTTAAATTTCTGTTACATTCGTATAAAGTTTTTGTGACGCTATAGCGATTTGTGTAAGTTGATTTGTTCTTAACAACAAATACAAACAACGACTTATTGCGCCTACGCAATCCTTAAGAATTGCGATTATTCCCAGCGCTCACGATTGATTTATTTTACCCACACTATTCGTTACAGAGCCAACATTTCTTTCTCCGTCCTATTTCGCAGACATTCTGATACCCATCCAAAACTTACTTCTAAAAAAACGCTCAACAAATAACTTGCTTCGTTATTTGTTGAGCGTGCAAAAACTTTTACTTAACTATTTACTTTAAGCTCCAAAAGCTACTGCTATCCAATAAGTAAGCAAAGAAGCCACATAGGCAAATAGTGTAGTATATCCTGCAGTAAAGAGCGCCCACTTCCAACCCCCGCTTTCATTCTTAATAGCAGTAATGGTTGCTATACAGGGAAAGTAGAATAGGATAAACACTAAGTAGGCCAAAGCTGAAGCAGTAGTCATATTCGATCGCAATGCCTGCGATAAGTGTGTATCGCTTGCAGCACTATCTGTATCAACGTCCTCATTGGCATACATAACAGCTAATGTACTAACAACAAGCTCTTTTGCACCGATACCCGAAAGGATGCCTACACTCATTTTCCAATCAAAATGCATGGGCGACATCACGGGGGCTATAAATTGGCCCAAAGACTGTAAGTAAGAATCTTCAGGTTCATCAACTGATGCACTCTGCTCCACTGCAGCTTGTTTCGTTTGCGTTGCGTCTGCTACACTCGAATGAGGGAAATAACTTAATGCCCATATAATCAATGAGAATACAAGAATAATACCTCCCATCTTTTGCAGATACTGACGACCTTTTTCCCAAGTATGCATAAGCACCGACTTAGCCGTTGGCATGCGATAAGGAGGCAGTTCCATAACAAAAGGCAGATCCTCACCTTTCATCAAGAAGCGACTAAACACACGTGCCATAAGTATAGCTGCTAAGATGCCTAACGCATATAATCCTAACATCACCGCCGCACCATTCTGTGGGAAAAATGCACTCACCAAGACTACGTAAATAGGTATTCGAGCAGAACACGACATAAACGGTGTAATTAACATGGTAATCAATCTACTTTTGGGATTTTCGATTGTTCGTGTTGCCATAATAGCAGGCACATTACAACCAAAGCCCATCACCATGGGAATAAACGATTTACCATGCAATCCCATGCGGTGCATCAACTTATCCATTATGAATGCTGCACGAGCCATATAGCCTGAATCCTCTAATAATGAAATAAATAAGTAGAGGATCATGATATTGGGCAAGAATACTATCACTGCACCCACGCCACTTATAGCACCGTCAATGATCATATCCTTCAACATTCCGTCAGGCATTACATATTGCACAAAGGCTGAAAGTTGACTAACCAACCAATCTATCCAATCCATAGGGTAAGCACCCACTTGGAAGGTGATGAAGAAGATTAAGAAAAGTACGACAAAGAACAATGGGAAGCCCCAATAGCGATTGGTAACAAAGGCATCTATTTTCTCCGTCATGGTGCGTCCCTGTCGAGCCACATGGGGTTCGTACGTTTCTTTAAGCGCTCCTTGTATAAAGCCATACTTTGCATCTGTGATGGCATTATCGGGAGTATCGTGTAAGACCTCCTTCAACCGATTATTCTCCTCATATCGTGCAGCTACGAGTTCATCATGTTGGGGCAAAGACTCTACCAAACGCTGCGCCTCTGTATCTCCCTCCAAAAACTTAATAGCAAGATAACGAGTTGAATACTTTGAGCGCAGAGCTTGATTTTTCTGAAAGATGTACTTCAGTCTGTCAATACTCTGTTCTAATTCCTTACCATGATTAACGTGAATGTGACGTTCAAGCGAAGTGTCGTGTTGGTTTTCATACACAGCGATTACCGTTTCAAACAAATCGCGAATGCCTTGTCCCGTACGCGAAATCGTTGGAACCATTGGTACGCCTAACAAATGTCCTAACTGATGATAATCCAATCGGTCTCCATTACGTTGCAAATCGTCATACATATTCAATGCCACCACCATACGTTGATGCATATCAATCAACTGAGTTGTAAGGTAGAGGTTACGCTCCAAGTTGGAACTATCTATTACGTTGATAACGATATCAGGCGTTTCGTCTATCAAGTGGCGGCGCACGTACAACTCTTCTGGAGAGTAAGCCGAAAGTGAATAAGTGCCAGGGAGGTCGACGATACGAAAATGATACACTCTATCTTCATACCCCTCGACAGCACTATTCAAGCAATCGCTTCCGATTGTACAACTTGTACACGTCGCGCTACAGCCTTCGCCCGACTTCTGGTGATAGATTTCGACCTCGCCCTGGTCGTTTCGTCGAACTTTCACCTTCATATCAAGAAAGCCCTCTTTCGCATCGACCGTCACGCCACTATAATTGCCCACGTGTTCATGTCCACCCGAGGCAACATTAAACAGCGAAGTCTTTCCACAATTTGGATTTCCCACAAGGGCTACATTAATCACACGACGCTTATCTGCAGCCATGCGCTCCATACGAGCCTCCAATTGCAATTTGAGTTCTTCGTCTTCATCTTTACCCGCAACAATACCCTTCAAACTTTCTTCAGGATGCAAACGGGCATCATTCTCTGCCTCACTCTCGCTAATCACCTCAACGAGCTTGGCTTCCTCACGACGCAGGGATATCTTATACCCCATTATCTCATATTCTATAGGGTCGTGCAAAGGAGCATTAAGTATTACCTTTACCGTCTTCCCCTTTACAAACCCCATTTCAACGATACGCTTGCGAAAGCCGCCATGGCCAGCCACTTTCACAATTACGCCACGTTCCCCAGTATGTAAATCTGATAATTTCATTGTTTACTTTTTATCGATTAACTTCTGTTTTTAGCTTGCAAAGTTACAAATATCAAACGGCTTTACAATACCTACTAATAGGTATTAAATACGGATAAAGCCGCAGTATTACAAAATACTACGTAATTACTTTGCTCGCTCACGTTCTTTATCTACCTTTGTAAAGGTTATTTTTACGCATCTATCACTATATACAATATGAATCAATATATAGATTTCGTACTAGCGTACTCTCCACAAAACGAAGCGATAATAACGCTTTTAAAAGAGAGCGAGCTCTTAAATACGTTGTTATTGGTCGTTTCTAATGACCATGTACAAGAAGCTGAAAAGTTTGTAAGTAATAATTGTAAGGTCATTCAATCAAACAGTCTTACAAGTGCTAAGTTCCTTCGACAAGTAAGTCAGAAGCTTACTGCACCCTACACACTCTTTTATTTAAGCAATCACAAGCTCACACTATCCTATCGAGCATTAGATCGTTTCCTACAAATCGCCTCATGCCTTAACACTGACAGAGAGCCGCTCATGGTGTATGCCGACCATAATGACGGCAACGGAGCACACCCTGTCATTGACTATCAAGAAGGAGCCTTGCGCGACGACTTCGACTTTGGTTCACTCGTACTCTACAGTACCGAAGGAATAAAAGACTTCTTCAAACAATCCAAAACCATTCGTTATCAATACGCAACGCTTTACGCACTGCGTTTGTTCATTAGTGCAAAAGGCCGAATCGAACACATTCGGGAATCCTTGTACACAGAAACTGAAACCGACCTTAGGTTATCAGGCGAAAAGCAGTTCGACTATGTGAATCCCTCAAATAGGGAAGTACAAATAGAGATGGAGCGTGCTTGTACTGAACATCTAAAAAGCATCAATGCTTGGCTTGCCCCTAATGAATACGCTGAATATACTGAAGACCAAGGTGCTTACCCAGTTGAAGCAAGCGTTATTATTCCCGTTCGCAACCGCGTTCGTACGATTAAAGATGCTATTCATAGCGCGCTAAGCCAAAAGGCTGACTTTGACTACAACGTCATTGTAATCGACAACCATTCTACGGATGGTACAGCCGAAGCCGTAGATTCTTTTAATAACGACAAAAGGGTGGTTCTTTTACAACCCGAACGGACAGATTTAGGCATTGGTGGATGCTGGGACTTTGCCGTACGTTCTGAGCACTGCGGCCGATATGCCGTCCAACTCGACTCTGACGACCTCTACTCCTCACCCTCAACGTTACAACAAATCGTCGATGCGTTCCACCAACAACGCGCTGCCATGGTGATAGGTAGCTATCGCATGGTTAACTTTGACCTACAAACACTTCCCCCAGGATTAATCGCACACAATGAATGGACTGCCGAAAATGGGCGTAACAATGCATTGCGCATAAACGGATTGGGAGCTCCCCGCGCCTTCCGAACCGACATCTTGCGACAAATTGGATTTCCCAATACGAGCTATGGTGAGGACTATGCTTTAGGCCTTACTATCTCTCGTCACTATCGCATCGGACGCATCTTTGACGAGCTTTACCTCTGCCGACGTTGGGAAGGCAACTCTGACGCTGCACTAAGTATTGAGAAGCAAAACAAAAACAACGCTTACAAAGACACACTGCGAACTTACGAGCTAAAAGCTCGCAAGGCGTTGATAGCCCAATGGAATCACCCATTAAGTAAGGACGAGATTGAACACTTCTTCGAACAACAACTTTCTCAATGGGACGAAGCGAAAGAACGCTACGAAGCACTACAAGCGACAGTCATCACCAAAGAGTTAGCTACTGACAACGGAGAATTACGTGTGCAATTCAATCCTTCGCGCATTGTTAGCACGGGAGCTAAAATTGACAAAGAACATCTTAAGCAGCGTGCTTGCTTCTTGTGTGATCACAACAGACCTTCTAAGCAGAAACAATTACCCGTATTAGGCAACGTACAATTCTTGGTTAACCCCTACCCCATTCTCCCGCAACATTTCACCATACCGACAAGGCATCACGTAGCACAAAACATTAGCCACTTCACAAGTATCATTGATAAACTTGCATGGAATCTGCCTGGACTATTCGTCTTCTACAACGGAGCACGATGTGGTGCTTCTGCCCCCGACCATGCACACTTGCAAGCTGGCGTACGTGGCTTAGTGCCCATCGAGAAAGATTGGAAGTTGTACGAAAATCGATTAGAACGCATCTATCCCTCTACAAAAAACGAAGAGGCTGACCTCGAAGAGCAAGGATACAATCCTAAGACGGGCGGTATCTTCACGCTCAAGGGCTATGCTTGCCCCGCATTCGTCATTCAAGGCCCCGCTTGCGATAGCAATCCTATCTTGCTAAAGAAATTAATAAGCGTACTGCCAGTTGAAAGCAAACGAGCTGAACCAGACATAAACATCTTGTCGTGGCGACAAGACGGTGGGCCTACGGCCGACGACTACATCGTAACGGTCGTATTCGTGCGCAAAAAGCACCGTCCTAATTGTTATTCAGAAGAAGGGAAGGCGCAGTGCCTCGTCAGTCCAGGAGCCATTGACATGGGTGGACTCCTTATCACACCGCGCAAAGAGGACTTTGACAAACTTAATGCAAAATTGGCTACCAACATTCTGCGCGAAGTAACCATTAGCGAATCCGAAATGAACGCTATCGCGCGAAGGCTGCATGGACACAAACATAACAATGCTAGCTCGAAAGATAATTGGACCGCCAAGTCTGAATCTAATTTACTTAAGAAGTTAGCCGAACGCGACATCTCTATTGGTATACTCCATGCACAAAGCATTCAGTTTACGCTCAATGGTCACTACTCTGCTAAAGGCGAAACGGTAAGTAACGAACAAAAAGCCGAATGCGTTGATGGGGCAATTCTATGGAATGGCAATAAATACAGCGAACTCTGCTTTATACCTGAAAACGAAGGAACTGACTCCTTCACGCTCAAGGACGTCACGATTGGCATCGGTTTTCATTGGGAACGCCAAGAAGAACAAACCTTTAAGGGTAAGTTGCGACTCATCGTTGACGAAGAGAAGTTAGTAGTCATCAACGAACTATCAGTTGAAGACTATCTTGAGAGCGTTATATCATCTGAAATGAACGCCTCCTCATCTCTCAACCTACTAAAGACACATGCCGTCGTATCACGCAGTTGGGTTTACAGCCAAATGCTTCACCGACTTGAAAGCGAAAGTACGTCAAGCGATTTCTTCAACTTTGTTCATCGTCCAGGCGAGACAATCAAATGGCACGACCGCTCAGACCACTCTCTATACGACGTCTGTGCTGATGACCATTGCCAACGCTACCAGGGCATCACTCGCAGTACACTGCCACAAGTCAAACAAGCCGTGCGCGAAACTACAGGTGAGGTACTAACCTACGACGGACACTTATGTGATGCGCGCTTCTCAAAATGTTGTGGTGGAGCAAGCGAACTTTTTAGTAGCTGCTGGTCTGACACGGAATACCCTTACCTACAACCCATTCGCGATGACGTTACCCCTTCCCTACCCGACCTCACCATCGAAGCAAATGCTGAACAATGGATACGAACGGCTCCTCCCGCCTTTTGCAATACGCACAATGTACACTTGTTGTCGCAAGTGCTCAACAACTACGACCAAGAAACTACTGACTTCTATCGTTGGCGCGTTGATCTAACACAACAGCAGGTCAAAGAACTCATCAATGAACATACAGGAAAGGACTTTGGCGAAATCATCGACTTGCAACCTGTCGAACGCGGCGTTAGCGGACGAATTATTCGGCTGCGCATTGTGGGGACGAAAACTGAATGGATCGTTGGTAAAGAACTCGAAATCCGCCGTATCCTCTCCAAAACTCACCTCTACAGTTCGGCCTTCGTCGTTGAGCGTCACAATGTTGACGATGCCACCAACATTCCAGCACAGTTCACACTCATCGGTGCTGGTTGGGGACATGGGGTCGGCCTCTGCCAAATCGGTGCAGCAGTAATGGCTGATAAAGGCTACACTTACGACTACATCTTAAAACATTATTACAAAGACGCTCATATTCAGCGTCTAACAAGTCATAAAGGCATTGAAGACAAATAATCATTAAGACCAGTCACTTTTAGGGGGTGTTCTAAAAACCGAACCTTTTCGTTAAGCCAAATGAGCAAAAGAAAGCTTGCTTTCATTTTGCCATGGCGAGAAAAGGTGCGCGAAAGCGAACTTTTAGAGCACCCCCTTTAACACACACTTAAACTACACATCTATGCAAAGGGTAAATGAAGAAAAGCGCGTAATCGAACAAATGATTCGCCTTTACTGTCAAAAGAAAGAAGGTAACCATACACTCTGTGCACAATGTCAAGAACTACTCAATTACGCACATCTTCGTCTGTCGCACTGCAAATATGGCAACAATAAACCCACCTGCCAAAAGTGTCCCATACACTGTTACCGTTCTGATATGCGGCTCCGCATTAAGGCCGTCATGTCATGGGCAGGTCCAAGAATGCTGCTCTATCACCCTATCGCAGCAGCAAAGCATCTAATTAGGGAACTATTCTAAAGTCAAAACAAAAAAATCCGCCACACATTCACCCATTGGTGCGTGCAGCGGACAGATCAACCAAAATAACATTATATAAGTTTAGTCAAGTCTTACGTATATATGGTTGGTATTTTTACTTTTCGTAAGCTTCCTCGTGAACACCTGCTACGGCACGTCCACTCGGATCATTTACGTTCTTAAAGGACTCATCCCAAGCCAAAGCTTCAGCCGTCGAGCAGGCCACACTCGGAACGCTGGGAACACTTCGAGCAGCACTCTCACTGGGGAAGTATTCCTCAAATATGGAACGATAATAGTACTCTTCCTTATTCATCGGCGTATTAATCGGAAAACGTTCAGCCGCATGTGCCATTTCGTCATCACTTACTGCCGCAGCCGTAACTTCCTTTAGCGTATCTATCCACGAATAGCCTACACCATCCGAGAATTGTTCCTTTTGACGCCAAGCTACACTTTCGGGCAACATATCAGCAAAGGCTTCACGCACTATTTTCTTTTCAATTGTATGACCTGGGCACATCTTTGCTTCAGGATTTAAGCGCATCGCAACGTCCAAGAAATCCTTGTCTAAGAAGGGTACGCGACCTTCAACGCCCCAAGCCGAAAGGCTCTTATTGGCACGCAAGCAGTCATACAAATACAATTTCGACAATTTACGTACCGTCTCTTCATGGAAAGCCTTCGCATTAGGTGCCTTATGAAAGTACAAATATCCTCCAAACACTTCGTCAGCACCCTCGCCCGAAAGCACCATCTTTATACCCATTGACTTGATTACGCGAGCCAACAAATACATCGGAGTGGAAGCACGCACAGTGGTTACGTCATACGTTTCGATATAATATATCACATCACGCACCGCGTCAAGTCCTTCTTGTATAGTATAATTTATTTCATGATGAATGGTGCCAATATAATCGGCCACTTCTCTGGCCTTCGCCAAATCAGGAGCGCCCTTTAAACCTACTGCAAACGAGTGCAACTGGGGCCACCAAGCATCTTGTGTACTATCCGTCTCTACACGTCGCGCTGCAAATTTCTTGGCTACGGCAGATATTACAGAGCTATCTAAGCCACCTGACAACAACACACCATAAGGCACGTCACTCATCAATTGTCTTTTCACAGCAGCTTCAAGCGCATCATGCACCTCCTTGACAGAAGCAGCATTGTCTTTCACATTATCGTAGCTTTCCCAATCGCGCTGATACCACTTTACCATTTTCCCCTCTGAGCCTAAATAATAATGACCAGGCAAAAATGGCTCGTAAACGTCACAAAAGCCTTCCAACGCCTTTAGCTCAGAAGCGCAATATACCTTACCTTCCTTATCATGACCTATATATAAAGGTATAACACCAATAGGATCACGAGCTATCAAGAAGTCGTCCTTCTCCTCATCGTAAAGCGCAAAGGCAAATATTCCATTTAAATCTTCTAAGAAGTGAATGCCTTTATCACGATACAACGCCAATATCACCTCACAGTCCGAGCCTGTTTGAAACTCATACCGCCCAGCATATCGCTTACGCAATTCTTGATGATTATATATTTCACCATTCACCGCCAACACTTGATGGTGGTCGGGAGCAAAAAGCGGTTGTTTTCCACTTTGCGGGTCAACAATCGACAAACGTTCGTGGCATAATATAGCACTTTTACCACAATAAATTCCACTCCAATCAGGGCCGCGATGACGAATCTTCTTACTCATCTCAAGCGCCTGTTTACGCAACGCTGGTGTTTGTTCTTTAATATTAAAGATGGATACAATGCCGCACATGGTTCAAAAAGTTTCAAGTTAGTTAATGTGTTATGTGATAATAGGTAAACAAACGCTTAATACCCTTTTCACAATGCAAAGATATAAAGTATTTCTCTTACACAATGCTCTTTCTTGCTTTTTTTTTTAGATTTTATTCAGTGAACAGGTAAGTTAGCTTACATTTTGATAACATCTCGTTAAAAATTAGCCAAGCCTAAGCAGCTTTAGCAGTAAATAAATGAGTTCTTTGAAAAGTTTTTCAATAGCTTGTGGGTCTGGATTAATCCCAAACACACAAATAAATCTTTCAAGCATATAAGCATTGTGTATGAATAACTTACAAGAGGATATGGAATAAGTACACGCAAAATCCCTTCCACATCAAGAGCAGACGATGTGGAAGGGATTTTCCTATAATTGTAGAGTCAGACTAATGTCAGTGCCTTTTTAGACCTCTTGACCACCCATTAGCCAGCAATAACAAGCTTTTGGCCGTCAGTGTCAAGTGTCACCTTGTGAGCAAACGACGTGCCGCCACCCTGACTAATGGCCGAAAGGTCAATGCCCCGTCGTTTCAGTTCGTCAATAAGTGCCACGTCATGGCAAGCACGAGCTGAACCCCAGCCCTTGCAGCCTACTTGTGCGTTAAAAGAGTCAATGAGAGATTGAAGTGAAGCCTTCGCAAAACGCGCAGCAAAATCTGCGTAAAGAGAATTGTTGTTCATGTCAGGAAATGTTTGAAGTGTTTTAATGAATATAGGAAACTTCCACATCGTACCTTAACCACCGTGGTTCCTGTAAACTCGGTTGGTGAGTTTGCCACCATCAGCAAATCAATGCTGCGTAGCAACTGCTCTTGATGTTTCGCCTGCAAAAGTACAGATTTTTTTTTTACAATTCGTGCCTCAATATAAACAATTTGCGCTTTTATGTGTAAAAACGTGCCCTTCCTTTACTTCATTACTTTTCTGCACCATCATATAGCGCATGTCGAAAATCAATGAATTACGTAATTAAAATGGGTGACTTGGGGTGGCGTAAGCAAAAAGGCAAGTCTTGTTTAAGGGTTGTTTGCCCTTGTTCCGCTTACCGTGGAAATTCATTTGGCTCATTAGCCGTTTGCGTGGTGCAAAGAATACCGACCCTTTTATCTACAATAGTAGAATTTCATTTGGCTTATTAGCCTACAATCTTGGAAACGTGACCACTCATGAATCTACAATAGTAGAAATTCATTTGGCTTATTAGCCGTTCTGTAAGAAGAATCATACCAGTATTTCATCTACAATAGTAGAAATTCATTTGGCTTATTAGCCCGTCTACGGTTACACCTAACTCATTATCTATCTACAATAGTAGAAATTCATTTGGCTTATTAGCCCTGTTGTTGTGGTGGTCGTGTTAAGCATATCTACAATAGTAGAAATTCATTTGGCTTATTAGCCACACCGCCGCCCTTTGCGAGGATAACCAATCTACAATAGTAGAAATTCATTTGGCTTATTAGCCGTGTGGTCGGCTGCATGTCTCTTATTGAATCTACAATAGTAGAAATTCATTTGGCTTATTAGCCAAACGGACGAAGAAAAGGACGAAGAAAATATCTACAATAGTAGAAATTCATTTGGCTTATTAGCCTATTAGACGAATTTAATAACTTCGGACTATATCTACAATAGTAGAAATTCATTTGGCTTATTAGCCCTTGTAAAATCGTAACTTGCAACGTCTTCAATCTACAATAGTAGAAATTCATTTGGCTTATTAGCCACGCTTAACGTTGCTTTGCGCCCCGAATATCTACAATAGTAGAAATTCATTTGGCTTATTAGCCTACAATATTTTAAGGCGTCGGCTTACAACATCTACAATAGTAGAAATTCATTTGGCTTATTAGCCAAAGCAATGCTAAGTAAAAAGGTAAACGGATCTACAATAGTAGAAATTCATTTGGCTTATTAGCCCCCTTAATCGTTTCGGGTTCACATTTGGATCTACAATAGTAGAAATTCATTTGGCTTATTAGCCCAAAACTTGTTTATTGTGTTACCCAGCAATCTACAATAGTAGAAATTCATTTGGCTTATTAGCCGCCGCTTTTGTCACCCTTTAGTGTTAAATATCTACAATAGTAGAAATTCATTTGGCTTATTAGCCGTACTTTGCAACTGATAAAGTATTTTATATCTACAATAGTAGAAATTCATTTGGCTTATTAGCCCTTGGTAATATTATGCGCTATCTTCCTTTATCTACAATAGTAGAAATTCATTTGGCTTATTAGCCTCTTATCGAATGTAAAGTTACGAAGAATCCTTTATATACAGTCATTTTAAGGATCCTATTTTTAGAGATCTTATCCCCCCTTAAAAAAAGGGGGCGATATAAAACAAACATAACATGTTAATTTTCAGCTATTTGCGAGAAATGATCAATTTGTATACAGACGCAGGTTTGTTCTTTCAAAAATAAACGACAGACTGATCTCTATGAATGGCATTGCCATATTTGGTTAATTTGTCTGAGTTCACATCAAATATGATAACACTGTCATCAAAAGTAAAGTGCTTTGAATATGCCTCTATCTTAGCGACAAGATTATCCATGATCCTCTTTGTATTTACAACTTCATATACGGATAATTGTAAACGGATGGCACCGTGCTTTTTTAGCATTTTTGAAAAATTCGTGCGCATCTTATCATCTGATATGTCGTAACTCACGATTACCATGAAACTTAGAATTTAAATAACGGATAATCTTTAACTGTTTTACATCCCATGAAACAACGATAATATTGCTGGACGAACTTGAAAAAGTCCGTTTTATGAGCGATTAATGTATCATAGAATACTTTATAATAATCAGCACATTTCTCATATTTCAGACGATACTCTTGTTTGATTAGCGTAAAGTCCTTTTCAGAAAATTGCTTTCTATTGAATGCCAGCAATGTAGCATGATCAATAAGGCAACGGAATGGTTCTACTAAATCGCAAACTAAGGATTTTCTTTTGAACCATAGTCTATGATATACTCCTACATACAAGTCAAAACCAAACATACGAACAAAACATTCCATAAAGTTGAACAATATAGTGTAACCAATGTCGAGGGTGACATTAATAACATCACTTTTCATTCTGGGGTGTCTTCCTTTCCAATTTTGATTCTGAAAATAGGCAGAGAAAAATGATTTGGCAATTGTTCCTTCCAACCCCATCAGTTGGTTGTAGTCTGTTGTGTTTAACAAGGTGCTAAGCGACGCTTCGCATAGTTCCAAGGCATTTATTGTCAATTCGTCTTTCTTACGCGTCTTCAGCAAAGCAGACTTTTGGTTTAACACCTTATTATATACTATTGCTTTTGCCACAGTCAAATCTTCAGTTCTATAATCAAATTGGCGTTTCCGCAGTAGGTAGTTTGCCTCAGCAGAATTAGCCCAAAAGAAAACAGGACGAAGATTGGGTTTCATTACGACAAGAGCAACCCCATATTTCTTACATTTCTCGATGAGTGGGGTTGTAACAGTAATATGACCGATAATAAAAAGAGCTAATAGTTTTTGGAAGGGAAACTTGGTGAGTGTTTTCTTCTTATCTTCACCAAGTTCCTCTAACATCAATTCGCCATTATTTACTCTAAGGCTTCGATTATGTTCGATGCAATTCACCACAAAGATGGTTCTCATTTCTATATCCTTATGTGTAAACATTGTCAGTATCTGTTTTGTCGCAAAGATTGCAATAGATGCAATGCATGCATTTGTTTGGATTGACTTTAAGCATCATAGAAGCAGGATTGTACTCTTTGAATTGCTTGATAAATCCAATCAGTTCTAACTTGTCTAAATCTCCAGGCAACTCCACATCAATCATCTTGTGTGTGGAGATTTCGTAGAATGCAAGCTTATCCACCTCATATCCCATTTCTTTCATGCAGAAGTATTGCCCCCAAAGCTGGTATATCTGCCCACGAAAGATACGTTTAAGATTGTTCTTTCGCTCGATAAGAAGGTGCTTGTCTTGTTTATAAACATCTATCTTACCCGATATCTTCAGTTCATCGCTATAAACGGGGAGTGACATAATGTCATTCTTACGAGTGCTACCATTTTTCTCGTCCACACCTTTGTGGGCGATGGTGCCCTTGGTTTGCGGAAAGGCTTTATACAAATCTTCGTCCGCCTCCATATACACGCTATGCAAGTATATGGAGTATGGACAGAAGATAAAGTCATTCAATGTTGAAAGTGGTATGTAATCACTCATTCATATATGGCTTTTGTTGTGCAAAGTTGAGCCAATCCTTATTTTTAATGGCAAGGTTGGGGCGATCACCAGCAGGACTCTCTTGTATCTGATGGATTGCCCAAAGACCTTTCCTGGCTATATTATATGCACCATTTGCGTCAGCATCTTTTGGAAGAGAAGCTGAACAAACACGACTGTCATAGAAGGTACCATTTTCGTCTGCGACAGGCGAAAGCAGATAATCAACTTCGGAGTTCGTAATGCTATTACGCATCTGTAGCAGCAGCTTC
Organism: uncultured Prevotella sp.; assembly: GCA_900540885.1. GTDB lineage: Bacteria > Bacteroidota > Bacteroidia > Bacteroidales > Bacteroidaceae > Alloprevotella. The sequence continues at coordinate 5,405 of UQHJ01000012.1, read as the reverse complement.
ATGAGATGCATCAGTGGCTCTAAATATTTCTTGTCTTGCAATGAGCAGATGGCCTCTTTCAAATTTCCATGAATGTTGATATCTGCATTTGCAAAAGCTTTTTTGAACTCATCTGTCAATACAACTTCTTCATTATCCCACTGGTTGAGTCTTGCAGGATTGCGGAAAGTACGGATGCGAGTTCCATAAGTGCAAAGCGTCCATTTTGTACGAGTGTCCTTGGCTTTAGCTGTAAATTTGTTGTAATCAAATGCAAACTCGAACCAATCTTTATCGGCATTATAACGAATAGAGTCGAATTGAAAGAAAAACTTTCGTGCTTGGTCAGCATTTGTGTATCTCGTGTCAAAGAGATTGACAAAACCAGTAACGGGGTCTATCTTGCTCGTATTCCATGCTGGAATATAGAATAAACAACCACTTTGCTTGCCGAGCTTTTTGAAACTCTCGAATTTGCTTGTCAGCTGCAAGGCATGAAGCAAACCTCCTGCCTCATCGCTATTCTTCTGTTTATCAACATAATAGTTCAATTTGTCTATCAGCATTTTCTCAAACTGCTCATATACACTACGCTCTATTTTTTGCCTGCCTCGCATAAAGCCCATATTCAAGTCCTCAAGTACAACTATCGCATTATACTCCACCATCATTTTGCTAATGATGTGAACAACCTGACTCAGATAGCCTTTCTTGATGTCTTTAATGTTCTCAATCTTCTTCCAGTTTTTGCGAGCTTCGGTACGATTACCTTCACGTTCGGCCAATAAATTCTTGTAATTAGTGGCATAAGTATTACCATTATACTCATTCACAATGTCATTCAGTGTCATCTGCTTGACAATGTTTCCCTTTAGGTCTATGAGAGAGAGATAGAGCAAATGGCGTTCGCCACGGTCTATACCGATAATGTGCTTTATGCCGCCGTTGCGAATTATGTCAAGAACATTGTCGTTGACGTTATCACGTCCTGTGGCCTTAAAGTTGATAGAGATTGGCACATGGAACTGGAACTTATCTACCGTATAGCGACGATTCTTGATTATATCATAATCAAAGGTGCTTTGCCGTTTTTTATTCTCTTGATTTTTATTCATAATAGGCTGATGTGCCTTATGAATAGTTGTGTTTGCTACATCAAGACTCCTTTTGCGATAGAATACCTCTGCTTGTCCATTGAGCTTATAGACAACATTCGCCAAATTGTGTTCATCAAAAAGCATCTTCCAATAGAGGGTATGCATATTAGGTGTACCCTTGCTAAAGTCAGAGAAGTCCTTGTTCCATATTTGGAACAAGTAAAGTTTGCCTTCGTCAACAAGCTGCTTGATGAAAGATTCCGATACATTGCGGAATCCAAGCATATATCCTTGTTGTTCTACCTCACGATAAAATCCGCTGATATCTTCATATGTCTCTGTTGAAGAGAAAGAAAATGGGAAATTCTTCCAATCTTCATGCTTCGAAATGGAGGCCTTAAAGAAATCTATAAGTCTTCTACAATCAGATATACTAAAGTTTGCTCCTTTCTTGTGGCTACCTTTTTTGTAGGCATTTACTATTATTTCTGATGGCGCGAATTCTTTTATTCTTGACTTGGAAAAGAATACTTTTGGTAGCATTTTGTTTGCTCCTGGTAAAAGTTTATAGTCTATCTTTTCATAGCATTCCCCATCATTGGGGAGATTGTCAATATCAAAGGCATGATTATATTTCTTGTTCATTATAGCAAGATAATAAAGGCCATTTTTCCTCAGTAAAATAGATGTGCAATCAGGTTCTTTGTTGACATCCCATCCGCCCAATAATTGCGCATTTTCAAAATTGAGCTTAATCTTCTCCGTACTATATGGTTTACGTGTAAGCCAATTGCGTACCTTATTATACAAAGGTGTTACTATGTCCAAAGTATTCCATGCTTCGCGTAGTTTGGCGTCAAACTCATTGTCCTTGTCTGCCTCCTCGCCATTGCCAAGCAATGGCTTGATGAAACGCTGCAAAGACTTAAAAGCATCAAGAAGCCCCTTAATGATAGCGGTTTCGGCATCAGATTGACTGATATTTCCGTGTTTGCCTGAAAGTATTTCTTTGGCTGCAACATAAGCCATTTCTATCTGGGTAAACAAGTTAACACGTTGTTCTCCATTACGGTCATAAGCGCCCAAGTGTTTGTAATAATTCTGAATTGTGTGTTCAGAATCGACCAATGAATTGAGATACTCGATAGAGAAGCTTTTTGCGGATTTGAACAATTTGTTTATGCGCTCATCATACAATTCTGGGGTACGACGTTCCTTGGCTGTTGGCGCGTTTGTTGTGCGTAATTCTTGTTTGATAGCAGATGTATATACATCATACTGCCCAAACATCTGTTGCGAGATGTCTGTAAGCCCTAAGTCATTGGCTATGTAAATATGTTTAATGTCGTAGCTGCTGATATTGAGAAGTAAACAGCGAAGACTGCTATCGCCATCAATAGACAAGACATCTTTTAGAGTATTGTAAGTCTCGTTGATAGCTCCGATCATCTCCTCGTCGCTGGCAAACTCTTCAGATGGGAACCATGGTAATGCCACTCTGTCACTTAATATCATCTTATACAAGGGCTTTAACAAAGGAAGCCGACTGTCCTTATGCTGCTGATTGTAAAGGTTCACATATTCATTGATGCCTTTCAATTTTGTGCCATCTTCCAGTACCCTGCCACCAATGATATGGTTATAGACAGCAATCTGTTCTTGTGTCAGGGTTTCACTGAAATAGTCTAATTGGAACATTCCTTCCAAATGCTCCACACCGAGATATTCAGAAAACGAAGATTCTATTTCAGTAAAATGCTGATGTACGTCACTATCTGCAATTCTACTAAATGATTTCATGTTATCTACAAACATCGGTAGGTTCTCATGAATGAGTCTGTAAGCGATAGCTGTAGATTTGTCTTCATCAGAATACATATTTTTCCTGTTCTCATTGAATCCATTGAAGTAGGTAGTGAACTTGCTGAAATTCGCTATCATCTTTTTCTCTTCCTCATCGGTTACAATTTCTGGAAGATGTTTTTGAATGAGTTCTTTTTTGAACAAGTCTGAATATGACCCACCCTTCTTGAAAGTCTCAACAATCTGCTTGCGGAGTGTTTTCTTGATTTCATCGAAGGATTTCTCGTCTCTATTTGTGTCCTCAGCCAATGCTACATAAGTTTCAAGACTATTTTGCTCGAACTTAAAATCACTGAGACACATGGTGATGAATTTCTTGTGGTAGCGATCGATAATGTCTTTAACTTTTTTGTATTCCTCGGCTCTTTGCTCGTCTTGAGCAATAAGGCCCTTTGATTCTATATGTTCTAAAGTTTTGCCAATAGGTTTCAACTCAAACCTCAGAGTCTTGCTTAGAGAATATAAGCCTGTTAATTCGCTTAATTGTTTCATTTTTCTATTTTTTAATGTTATTGATTCTATTCTCTTTTCGTAACCAATAGCCTCGGGAAACTTGTAGCCTCCCCAGCCTATTTCCTCGTTATTTTTATTGATACGTTCATTATACCACCAATCATAGTGCTCTCGAGTAATTATATGCAAGTCCCAAGCTTAATGCACTTGAGCAGCTATAGATGTGCCATAAATAATTTCGCTCAAGTTTTTCTCTAAAAAAGATTATGAGTATCCTAAGTAACATAGAAAAACTAATATTGGGATTTCGTATGTTACTTAGGATACTCATAATCTTTTTTAGAGAAAAACTTGAGTTATGGTATATTTTTGCTTCGGCATAGTTGATTGCAAGTAATTGATAATCAAATATAAAGGTACAAAAAACATACAACATATACAAGATAATCAACTGATATTCAATAACTTGTAAATACAAACTATGTGCAGTCGATTACTATTGGGAATATAGTAGTTTGTCAACTTTTAGACTTTACAGACTACTAGTCTTCCTCCCCTTCAGTGGGAAGCACATTACCAACATACTCAAACGTGAAGTTGTTGCCACGCGCTGAGGGAAATTGGCTACGCAAATCGATTTCAGAACGATTCTTTAAGTGCTCAATAATTCGTTCATAACATTCCTGTCCTGAGTTCGCACGAACGTATGCTTGGAATGTAGTGTCTTGATAACGAAACTTTGTAGTGCCAGCTATTTGAATTACACGCTTAAAAACGATTGTACCCAAATACCAACCTGAACGTTCCTCTGACAGCTGAGCTAACTTAAGGTCTTTCTTATTAAAAGCAGGCTCAGGAATCATATACTGACGCATATCATTATTAGAAGATTGAGTTGCATTATCATCACCATTCTCACGATGATTAGCCTTAAACTCCTCCATTGACTGCGCATTGGTTTTGATTAGGATAAAATAAACGCGAGGGCGGATTTTGTAACGTTTTGGGTAAGGCATATCACTATCAACATAAGCCTTAACATCCTCTTCCATGCGTTGCGTTACCATTATCTCAGGAATAGACGAAAGAAACCCCATTAACTCGTCGTAGTCGTGTACTAAAGCCTCTTGATTAAAATAGCGAGCGTAAATATTCATAATATGCGTGATATATAATAAAAGAAACGTTCTCTCTAGCGGCAGCCCCATTCCATAAAAGCCATATTATAGTAAATCAAAGAGAGAACAAATGGCATTAAAAATAAAATGGTAGCCCAAGCGAACATATCGCAAGGCTACCTTCGATTAAGAGCGGAAAACGAGACTCGAACTCGCGACCCCAACCTTGGCAAGGTTGTGCTCTACCAACTGAGCTATTTCCGCATTGCGTATTTTTAAACATTACAAGTGAAGAGGAGGAGACTCGAACTCCCACGACACAATTGTCACTACCCCCTCAAAGTAGCGCGTCTACCAATTCCGCCACCTCTCCAGATTGTATTCATTTAATTCGTACATGATTCGTGCCCAGAACAGGACTCGAACCTGCACGTCATTGCTAACACTAGTACCTGAAACTAGCGCGTCTACCATTCCGCCACCTGGGCAAGAACACGAAAGTAAAAAGTGTTATGTGAGCGGAAAACGAGACTCGAACTCGCGACCCCAACCTTGGCAAGGTTGTGCTCTACCAACTGAGCTATTTCCGCAAACAATGATTTGCTTCATGCATTTCAAGAGTGACTCCTATAGGATTCAAACCTATAACCTTTTGATCCGTAGTCAAATGCTCTATTCAGTTGAGCTAAGGAGCCGTACCATTTTAAGAGTGACTCCTATAGGATTCAAACCTATAACCTTCTGATCCGTAGTCAGATGCTCTATTCAGTTGAGCTAAGGAGCCATACCTTATTAAACTTCAATAACCTCACTCCCGAAAGAGTGACTCCTATAGGATTCAAACCTATAACCTTTTGATCCGTAGTCAAATGCTCTATTCAGTTGAGCTAAGGAG
>UQHJ01000011.1 GCA_900540885.1 uncultured Prevotella sp. | reverse complement strand
ATTCAAGTATTGCCAGCTTGGGGCATCGAGCCCCAAGTTGGCAATGCCGACGCGGGGACGCGTCGCCCCCAGGTGAGGGCGCCCCCCCAATTAGGCAGATAAATTGCTAAATACAATAGTGGCTCAACACTCACTTGTGTTGAGCCACTATAAGGTTGCTAAGTGTAGCATGCGTTTAATTAAAATGGTTGTTAGTAAGACGCAAAAGTGGCGCACTTACTACACTAAATTTCGAAAAAACGCAATATCTCTTTATATTTTCTCTCATTATCCAGCGTAAATGGCAAAGATAGTAGGTATCTTATTGATATCGGGAAGAGGCGTTTGTTTCCACTCTTTAACCGTTTTTGATTGTATAAATTCTTGCTCCGTAGTAAGCCCTGAGGCTATACAGAGACGAGTGCGAGGATTACAAGTTGAAAGTATATCAGCAATGATTTTATGATTGCGGTAGGGAGTCTCAATGAACAGTTGCGTTTGGTGTTCAGCTGCAGAGCGGCTTTCGAGTTGCTTAAGTCGTTTAGCACGGTCGGAAGGGTTTATGGGTAAGTAGCCATGAAAGGCGAAACTTTGGCCGTTAAACCCAGATCCCATAACGGCTAAAAGAATAGATGAAGGCCCCACAAGCGGCACTACGTGTAATCCCTCGCGTTGTGCGATAGCTACTACGTCTGCCCCAGGATCGGCCACAGCAGGACATCCCGCTTCGCTAATTACTCCCACCGACTCGCCAGCGCGGAGTGGGTCAAGATATTTGCTAAAACGTGCTGTGTCAGCATGCTTTCCCATGGGGTAGAAGGTAAGTTCATCGATATTGATGTTACGGTCCACTTGTTTGAGGAAACGGCGTGCAGTGCGCACCTCCTCAACGATAAAGTGACGTATGCTGAGTATTATCTCCTTATTATAGGCAGGCAAAACGTTGGATAAAGGAGTTTCGCCTAATGTGACAGGTATGAGATAGAGTGAAGCCATTATTTTTGCTTATGTTGGGACTATTGTTGATATTTACTCTCGTTGAGCATACGTTGATAATCAGTGAAATGGAGCAATGAATCGAGACTTATCTCAGGGTGTTGTTGCATATAACTATCAACGATTTGCATGCCCACCCAAAGTCCAACTCCACGTGAGTGAGCGTCCTTAAAGTAAGGGTGTGCATCACTTGTCATCATAACAGACTTGCAAAGCATAGAGTCGGTAGTGTTCCACATTGTGGGTTGTCGCAAAATGCTCCAACAATAACTCTCGTGTTGAGTGTACCACTTTTTTGTAGCTGCTTGATAAGCGGCTACGTCTAAAGGTTTGCTATCAATCAATTGCGAAACGATCCAACCTAATTTGCCTTGATGTAATATCATGTTGCCAAGAGTAAACTCTTTTACCTGTTTGTGCAAGGGAAACTGTTGTGCTAAATAGAAGAATATACACTCTTGCACCATACGCGAAGGCTCCATGGTGACACGTTGGTTTTCGTAAAAGTATTTTTTGTAAGAAGGGTAGTTCGTGCCCAAGTATTTGTCAAGACTGATGCCTAATAAGCTATCGCCCACCACGATGCTTTGGTTAAAGGCAGAGTTTTGAGCATAGATACGAGGTGTGACGAAAGAAGACTGTTCACCCTTTAGTCGTGCAAAGGCTTGTTTGAGTTCCTTTTCGTAAGGTGTGAGGTCTTCAAAGCGTTGGGCAACGTCCTTGCGAAGTTGCGTTAAGGTAGGATTGTTGTAAAATGCTCGTAAGCTATCTTCTATTCCTTCTTGGTCGGCGCGTCCCAATCGCAGCACATTCTCAATCAGAACACGGGTCTCGCGTGGAAACTCCGTATTCATTCTTTGCCAGAGTGCTATATTACCTGTACTGACATAATCATCAACAATACGGTCGTAGCGAACAATCCGTTGTGGGTTGCTCGCTTCATCCTTTATTAGGCTGCGGTCAAACTGACAACTGGCAATGCAAAATAAAAGTAAACCTATTTGCAAAGCCCGCATAATGTTACGCTTTTTTGTCAAAAATCTATAGTTTAAAAAATGCACCATTTCTTTACAGTGCAAATTGTTCATGGTGCAAAGATAGTGCAAGGTGAGCGCAATGCAAAATGAAAGTTAAGAAAACTTGAGTTAGTTTTCTTTCTTAGGGTGGGACGAATACTTCAACGTGAGGATGGAGCGATAAGGCGTTCCTCCTGTTTCTCCTCATATTCCAGCTGCAGGATACTATAGATCATGGCATAGAGCAGGTCGAAATGGAAGATATGTCCGCCTTGCGTCAGCTGGAAGGAGAGGTTCATGAGCCAGGATGCCATGGCGATGCTATAGGACGGACAGGATCGGCGCTTGTGGATGAAATGGAAGAGCAGCCCCAGAGCCAGCACTTCCAGGCCGACACCGATGGCCCCGTCAGTGGCCAGCAAAGTGGCGAACCCGTTGTGGGCAAAGATGCGCATCCCGGTCTTTTCGTATTCGTAGTCCTTGAGGTCGGCCATGGACTTACCGCATGCCAGTTCGAAATAGGTGCCTGAGGCATACAGTTCCAAGGCGTTGGCTATGAAATCGCCACGGCCCGAACCGAGTTCCCGCTGTTCACCGTTCTTGGCATTGATGTCGAGAATGCGGTCGTGGAACGTCTTGTTGGTGACCATCATCACTGTGAATCCCGTACCCAGCCCCACGGCCAGCACGGCGATGCCTATCCATTGCCTGACCTGCATGGTACGTGGCATATAGAGGATCGAGACGCCCAACAGACACATGAGCCAGCCCGTTCGGGCAAAACCGAGATACATGGAGTAAGCTCCCAGAACCAGGAGGAGCACATTGTAGAGGATGACGCCCCATTGGCGGAAGCGCCCCAACTTGAAGTTATAGAGGATGACGATGATGCAGATGCCCATGATGATGGACATGGCATGCTGATTCTGGAAGATACCCGTGTAGGCTTGGAAATCACCATAGCTGATACCTTCTTTCTTGCTCTCCATACCGAAGAAGAGGAAGGGTATATTCGTCAGAATGAAATATTGGCAAACGCAGAGCAGAAAACGGCTGAGGAAATCCTTCGTCCAGGCATTTTGGCAAAAATTGAAGCCCAAGGGGAGGAAAAGGAAGGTCAGGCCGTCCTGGATATTACCGAAGAGCTGCTTGACCATGCCGGAATTGAAGAGGTGCTTCAGCGAGAGCCAATAGTAGGTCTGCGTCCAGACGGGCGAAGCCTTGTGCCGTTTCTGAAACACATACCAGATGAGGAACAGCAGCAGCGGAAGTTTCCAAAGTTGGGAAATCTTCAATCCGCCGATACTGTTGCTTTCAGAATAGAACAGCAGGAAGAAAGGGAGAAACGACAGGATGTAGTATTTCAGTTTAAACGGCATAACGCGATTTTTCAAGCAAACAATAACTCAGCGCACAGAACATGAAGGCATCGCTCCAACGCATATACGGGATTTTCGAACTGACGCCCGGCTTGAGCTGATAGTAGAAATAGCCCTTTCGATCCTGCATGTGCTGGAGGGTCCAGTGCAGCACCTTTTCGGCCAGGGGACGATAGTCTTCAAAGCGATGCAGACGCGACAGCGTGACAAACAGCTGGCCGGGGCAATGGATGTCAATCGGATAGCGGCGGTCGTCGTAGTACTTCGGGGTTCCGTCCGCTTCGAAAAAATTCGCCACATAATAGTCAAAGCCTTTCTCCATGTAGGGCTCAAACGACGTGTCGCCCGTGTTCTCCTGATAGGCTATCAGGCCGTCGAGGTTATAGCCAGTATGGAAAGAGTCTCTCCATTTCTGCACGGGGAGCATCCCGTAGCGCCACGCTCCGTCGGCTTCCTGACCTGCGCAGCAAGCCTGTAGGCTCTGTCGGGCACATTCGCGATAGGTTTCGTTACCCGTGTATTTATAGCAGAAACTCAACAGCCGTGACCCGAGAATCGAAGCGTTGAACACGGTGTCGTTGCCCTTCAGTTTGCTGTAGGAGAACAGGAAGCCGCCTTTATATTCCGTGCGATGGAGATCTTTTGTCACGAACTCCGCAGCGCTCAGCGCCACGTCGAGATAGGGCTTATGCCCCGTAACTTCATAGGCTTCCATGAGCGCCGTAGCACAGAAATTCGTGGCCACGACGGTTGGCGTATGAGCAGGGAAGAGAAAAAGACGGCGAGCCTGCCAGTCGAAATTGTAGCCCCAGCAGGCACCGTGGTATTCCCCCGGAAAAAGTTTGTCGGAACGCAGTTCCAGCAGCAGGTCTGCGAGCTGTCGAATCCTGCTCAGGATTTTCTCCTTCGAGCCTAGACGGGCATCGATCTCCACATCGTTCTCCATCAAACGATAGAGATTGCAGTAGCCCTGAAGGAAAAGGCCGATGCTCTTCGCGTTGTATTCCTTGGGTACCAGCGCCCATCGCCGCAAATTCACGGGGCAACGTTTGAAGCCCTGAATCAGACAAAGGCGCAGAAGGGCTGAATGCTTCAGTGGCAAGAGCGTACGGGCCACCTTCGATTTCAATCCATCGTAGGGGTCCCATCCTTTGAAATCCTCGGCTTCGCAATAAGCCTTGAGGCGCAGAAAGCTGTCAAGAAGCGTATGCATCTTTATAGATGTTTCTTTATGGTTTCTTCTAAATTCTTCCCCACTTCCGATGCCATGAAATGCTTCAAGGCATACGTATGGTTGTAGCGGGAAATCTGTTGTGTCAAGGCCTTGTCGGCCAAAAGCGGTGCAATCAGTGCTGCAAAGTCAGCGGGCGAGAGCGATGCCGTTATGCGTCCCATCTTACCGTCCTCGAAGAAGTCGCACAGTCCGCCGACATAGCGCGTGATGACGGGCAAGCCGAAGGCCATCGCTTCCAGCACCACGGTGGGCATTCCCTCGCCGTAGGAAGGAAAGAAAAAGAGGTCGGCATCCTGATAGGCCTTGATTCGGGCTTCGCCGTTGAGCATTCCCGTGAAGTTCACGCCTTCAATGTGTCGTTCTTCGGCATAACACTTCAACGGCCCCCATTCGGAACCATCTCCTGCCACGGTGAGCGTCAATTCGGGGTGGCGCTGCTTGAGTAGGGCAAAGGTGTCGATGAGCTCATACACGCCCTTCTCCTTTTCCACTCTCGCGAGAAACAGGAGATGACGGATTTCTCCGTTGCGCCGCTGGATGTCGAAATGCTCGATCATCCGGTCTTCCACCTTGGTCGTGGTCAACGCGATGGGGCTGGTCACCCCCCACTCCTTCATCATCAAGCGAAACCGTTCCGCCAGCGTCAGAACAAGTGAGGCTTGGTTCAAATGCCTCACCACCCATCTCCTATCGATGGCTTCCGCCTCCTGCAGGTCGAAGCCGTGGAGCATCACCACCACGCGGAAGCCTAGTCGCCGCGCCACACGGACGAAGACGAAATCCCGTCGCAGCGCATTCCGCTTCAGCGAGGGATTGACCATCACGGCATCGGGACGGAAGAACAGCAAGGCAAGCACGAACTTCACCACGTCGAACGGCAACCATAAGGCTCCCGAAACACCATGGCGTCGGCCTACGACATTGTATTTCACCCGCTCATGCCAATACTCCAGCATGCCATGATAGAAACTGGCCACGCCACCTGAGGAGGGTTTGGAATAGTCGGGGGTGTTGATTAGCAAATTCATGTATTTCTTGTATGTCTGTGTGTGTTGTTCGGTCTTGGCCTCACACATTAGCCAATGTGATGTCCATAGGTTGTCTCACCCAGTTTGAGAAACTGATTCTTCCGTAAAGCCGTCGTGTGAAGTCGCTTTTGTTGAGCAGGGTGATGATCTTTCGGGCAAAAATCTTGTAGCGTCTCGTCTTTTCAGCCTTGCGGATTTCTTCGTCCGTTGCCCCAAAACGCTTCAGGATTTCTATTCTTTCCTTCCATCCGTCCCCCACATTGCAGGAGGAAACGCCCGTTTCAAATTCAAACAAGGAAATGTTGTGGGGATAAACGGCATAGCGCGGCTTACTGTTCATCAGTTCCAGATAGACGTAGAGGTCGGCTGCTATTTTCAGGTCCGTCGGGAAAAGATGCTCTCGATGAACGGCCAACCTGACAAACGTCGAAGCTTGAATGAGCTCGCATCTTTGCCAGACGTTCGTGTCACTGTATCGGTAGGCCGTGTCGAAATATCCCTCGCGGCCAAAGAGGCGCGTGCCGCCCGTGATTAGGATTTCACCATGGTCCTCATACCATGCAAAGACCTTCTTCACCGTGGTCGGGTCCAAAAAGAAATCACCGGCATTTCTGAAGAGAATCCACTCGCCTGTAGCTGCCTGTATGCCTTTGTTCATGGCGTCGTAGATGCCCTTGTCGGGTTCTGACACAAAATGGGCCAGCTGGTCTGCATATCGCTCGATGATTTCTTTCGTGCCGTCTGTGCTGCCGCCGTCGATAACGATATATTCCAGATTGGGGTACGTCTGCTTCAAAACATTTTGAATGGTCTTTTCCACCGTGGTTTTGCAGTTGTACGTCACGGTGACTATGGATATTTTGGGGGTTTCTTTCATCAATTCAGCTCTTAAGTATTTCGTTATATAGAGTGAAATATTGTCTTGCTACATTTTCAGGTGCAAACTTTTCTGTTGCCAACCGCCTTATTTCTGTTTGATTGTATCTATTTCCAAGCACTTGCCTTATTGCCTCTGCGATTTCAGACGGAGTACCACCACACAAGGCTCCATTGCTTTCATTTATTATTTCAGCAGCAATACCAACGGAAGTGCTTACAACCGGTGTGCCGCAATACAAGGCCTCAACAACAGTCTTGCCAAATGACTCTTGAGCTGAAGGCGTAACAAAAACATCTGAGGCAGAATATACGAGAGACATACGACGGCGGTCGCTTATGGAACCAAGGGCAATGACATTGGGACTCGTTATCTCTACATCACGTTTGCCTACGCATAGAAGTTTTATGTGTTTATCGCCTAATATGTCGAGGGCTTCAAGCACTTCCGCAAAACGCTTGCGCTTCTCGCTAAACTGGCAGCATACAAAAGATAGCACTATGTCGTCTGGATTTATTCCTAACTCGTGCCTAGCCTCATTACGCTGGAACATAGTATAATCATCAGGACTTATCGCATTATAGATGATTGTATTAGGCCGATTGGCAAGAAAATCCACACCATCGCAGAAATGTCGCATTATTTCCGATAAAGAAACAATGGAGAGATTCGAGCAACTTTCTATGGCATTGCGCTTAATATTCAGGAACTTATCCTCCAATTCGGAAAACTCCTTGTAATGAACTTGCTTCGCCTCGGCATAATGAAAACCTCCAAGTCCGGGATTCTCATCACGCATAGTCCACACTATCGGTTTCTTCACATTCTTAAAGAAAGACGGAATATCGACAAAGCCCGATATGAAATGCAAATTGATTACGTCTGCCCAATCCACAAGAGGATGGCGTGACACGTCGTATTGAGTGATGGGTGAGCTGAACGGTATGGCGATTTTCTTTTTTCTCTTGTATATATCTCGGTGGGTTCTGTCGTACAGATTGAAGGACAGTCCCATTCTGCGTGCTATCTTCTGCAAGAGCACCACATACTTATTGGATCCCCACACATTTTGGTTGGGGCGCATTTCCGTTATAGTAGCATCCTTGCTTTGCTTTATAGCGACAAGCACTCGGCTGTCAACGCCTAATTGCAGTAAAGCTCTATGCTGATTCATCAATCCCATACCGGCTCCACCACCATCTGTCAGGGCTATATGTAGTATCTTCATTTATTTACTTATTAACTGAAGTTTCGGATTCAGCCCGCCCTTGCTAAATCCGAAACTTGAGTATATATATATAAGGAGTGGGTTCTTCGTTTAAGAATATATTCCCCACCGCGCTTCCCATGGTTGGCATCACCCCCAAATGGGCGACCGGATTCTTACGGCAGGTCTCCTTTATCCATGCAGCCGTTTCCTGGCGTTCCCCACGAAGCGCTTCAAAGCCTGCCGTTCGTCGTGCGTCAGGCCGATAGCGTAAATCAGTCCCACCGTCAGCGCTGCACAAACGATGATCGAAGCCAGCTTTCCCGCCACGCTCTCGACGCCCATCAGCGAGTGGAGATAGGACCCTACCCCCGCCATCAGGGCAATCACCAACGGACGCCCATAGGCTTCGCGGGCATACAGCCCGGCATCGAATCCCAGCAGACGGTGCATCAGATAGAGCTGCACCCCACGCTGCACGACGTCGGCCACGAGGAACAGCACCAGAATGCTATAGGCCGGATAACCCTCGCGGAAGAGGACATAGCCAATGGGAATGCACGCGATGAAGCACACGCTCGTGTTGAGTTTGAACCATCGGATGCGCCCCGTGGCGTTGATGAGATTGAAGATTCCGCCGCAGGTGAGCGACATTCCGCCCACCAACACGTTGAGCAACGTCAGCATATACGCCCCTTCGGGCACCTTCCCTAACCAGAGTTGCATGACGAAATCGAGTTCGATAAGCAACGGGAAACAGATCAGTTCAAACATCAGAATGTTGATGCGCCCAATCTTGTTGCAGAGGTAAGTGCAGCGCCCGTTGTCTCCTGCAGCATAAGACTGAATAATCTGCGGAGCCGAAGCACTGTCGAAACTTCCCGTGAACGACATGATACTCTGATTCACCGTGCGGCTGATGGCAAATGCACCGTTCATCGCCGTACCGAAGAAGCTGTTGAGCAGCAAGTCGCTACCCGACGAGCGCACCATATAGGCCAGCGTCGCCAGCACGTTCCATCCACCGAACCCCAGCACCTCCCGATAGCGCGGCCAGCCTCTGATGAAGCGGCGTCGGATGATGGCGGGCCAGCGGCGGTGGGCCACGTAGTGATAGACAACGAACGTGTTCACCGTTGTCAGGGAGAAGATCACGCTGTAGATGCGCAGAGCATAGCTGCCTTCATAGAGGCATAGCATCAGAATGCAGCCCAGGCGCACCAGCGAATTGACGATGTCAAGCACAGCCATGAAGCGAAACCGTTCATGGGCCGCAAAGAGGCTCTGATAAGGCCCGTTGACGATGCCCAGGCAGGCCGTGAGCATACTGATGTGATAGACAAAAAGCGCATCGGGCATTTTCCCTTGCGCCACGTTGAGCCGATGGTTGACATACCACAATCCCACCGTTTCGGCCAACACAAAGATGATGAGGGCCAGACAGAGATGGAGCAGGAGATTGATGTTGAACGACGCATTGACGTCGCCGCCCTCCTTGCCCATCTCCGTATTGAAGAAGCGCGACGTGGCGCTCGAAAGGGAATTGCTGATGAAGGTGAACAGAGCCAGCACGCCTCCCACTACAGCAAAGAGTCCATAGTCCGAAACACCCAGTATCTCCAGCGCCAAGCGCGACACGTAGAGCCCCACCACCATCGTGGTGAGCAACCTTACGTACATGAAGAGGGTGTTTTTCGCTATGCGTTTGTTCGCATTTTCCATTTACGAGTTGTGATAGCCATAATGGTAGCCATAATGATAGCCATAGTGCCCGCCCTGCATGGAGGCGTTGAGCACAATCGACACATGCTTATACTTACCGTTATGCGCATTGATATCCAGTTTCTCCACACTTCTCCGCGCACTTTCCCGTGCACGGATGACGAAGAGCGTGCGGTCAGCATGGCGCTCAATCAGTCCCGTATCGGCCAGCGTGTCAGACGGCGGACAGTCGATGAGGATGAAGTCATAGTTCGGGCGCTGCTCAGCCAGCAGCTGGGGCAGACGCTCTCCGGCGAGCAGTTCCGTCGGGTTGGGCGGAATGGTGCCCACAGGGAGGATGTCCAGCGTGGGATAACCGTCGAGATGGAAGATGAGTTTCGTCACGTCGTCCTCCAGTTCGGCCAGATAGTCGGCAAGGCCCTTCCCATGGGCGTGGAAAACGTGGGTGGCCGTGGCATGGCGCAAGTCCCCGTCGATATAGAGCACGCGCTTGCCCGAAATGGCCAAGGCCAACGCCAGATTGGTTGACACGAAGGTCTTGCCCGAGTTCATATAGTCGGACGTGACGATATACACGTTCTTCTCTCCATGATGCGACGTCATGAACTCCAGGTTCGAACGCAAATAGCGAAACGCTTCGTTGACGATGTCCTGCTTGCCGTGTTCCACGACGAGGCGGCAAATCTTCTTCTTTTTCTTCTTTCTTCGCAGCCACTTGTCGAGCTGGGGGAAACACCGCTTCCGCTCAAGCGCACAGAAGGGGATATCCCCCACGAGTGAGAGCGACGTACGATGCTCGATGTCCGACTTCGAGCGCACCGTGTTGTCCAGACATTCACGGGTGAAAATCAACGCCACGGGCACAATCAGCGCGAAAAGCACCGCTGCGAAGAGTGTCAGTTTCGAATTGGGCGACGAAGGCTTGTCGCTGCCATGCGGCATGTCAATCATCTGCGTGATGACCGACGAATAGGTCATGCTAATCTGATTCTCCTCCTTCTTCTGCAACAGATAGAGATAGAGGCTTTCCTTCACCTTCTGATCACGCTCGACGCTGACGAGATGTTTGGCCTGCGTCGGGTTCGAACTGATTTTCGAGCTGGCCTCTCCGTTGTAGCCGCGCAGGGCATTGAGCTGGATGTCAAACGTGTTGATCTGATTCTCAATGGTCGCGAGAATATTGCGTCGCACCTCGTCAATCTCCGCCTCCTGCTTGAGGATAAGCGGATTCTGGGCCGATGTGCCCAGCATGTTGTTCTTCAGCGCGAGCAGCATGCTGTTGTACTGGTTGATCTGCGCCTCCACCATGGCATTCCCGATGCCCGAGTTCGTGGGCAGCAACTGATAGCGCGAGGCGCGATTTTTGAGAATGTCGAGCACATATTGCGCCATGGAGCGCTGGCTCGTCAGGCGCAGGATCTCGGCGTCCGACTGGCTCTGCTGTTGCAGATAGATGTCGCTGACGGAGGAGAGGTCGGTGATCTTATGGCGCGTCTTGAATTTCGAGATACTGTCGTCCACGCTGTTGAGCTCCTGTTCAATCAGCCTCAGGCGTTCCTCGATGAAGCGCGACGTGCTGGCGGCCATCTGCCTCTTGTCGTCAATCCACTTCTGGTTGTAGACCGTCACAATGCCGTTGAGCACGCGCTCCGCCATGTCGGGTGACGTGGCGGAAAAAGTGATACTGACGATGGTCGATTTGTCACTTTCCAGCTTTGTCGTCAGGCGTCCCTGGATACTTTCTGCTTTGCGCAGCGCCTCCTCGTAGGTCTTGGCGTTCATCTCACGGCGCGCCACTTCCATCAGCACCTCAAGCGACTTGAACTGCCGCTCCACATTGGCCACGTTTGTGTTTTGCGTGATCAGGGCGAGGTTGTTGAAGTCATTGTCATCTGATTTCGCATTGGAATTCTTGCCCTGCACCTCCTGTTTCACGAGCACCGCAACTTCGCGGGTGTACATCTTGGGAGCCTTCATCAGATAGTAGCAGGCCACTCCCACGCAGACAAGGAGCGACAGCACAAACCAATTCCAGCGCGCCAGACAGAGGTTCCACAGGTCAGGGAGGGTTATATATTCGTCCGCCAGTGTTTTGCGGACCGTCTTTTGGTCATCCATCAGAGTTTCGGAAGAGATTTATTTGAGAATTAAAGCAGTAGTTATCGTGGCAATCAGCGACGCAATGGAAATCCACACCGAAGGCGTGTTGAACGTGTTGCCCGTCGCTTTGGCCTCCCGTTTACGCTTGTCCGTGGGCGAAACGTAGACGAGGTCGTTCTGCTGCAGATAGTAGGCCGGTGACTGAAGCACCGTCTGCATGCGAGTCAAATCGACGCAGTACGTCTCGTTGACACCGTCCACCTGCCGCGCCACAAGCACATTCTGTCGGTCACCATTGATCGTCAGGTCACCGGCAGCCGCCAGAGCATCGACCAGCGTGAAATGGTCCTTCGTGACATTGATACGGCCCGCATGGTTCACCTCACCGAGCACGTTGACGCCCATGTTGACATATTCAACCGTGACAATTGGGTCGCTCACCAGCTCGCGCGCGATGAGTCGGCGCTGGATGTAGTCAGCCACTTCGCGCCGCGTCTTTCCGCCCACGGAGATTCGCCCGAGCACCGGGAAATCAATCGTCCCCTGTTCGTCGACAGTATAGGCCACCATCTGACGCGTGCCCGAAGTGGTCGACGAGGCCGTCGTCTGCGGTTTCACGCTGGCTCCCAGCGTGGAAGCCGCATTCGCTGCCGAGAGGGTGAACTGGCTTTCGAGCATCGGATTGGAACTGTTCACGACGATGTTCACCTTGTCCTCCGGTCGCAAGCGCAACTGCTGCTCAGCCTGCAAAGCCATGCCGCTGAGCTGCTCCGCATCTTGGAAATAGGCCACGTTATTCGGCGTGGAACAGGAGGTCGCCCACAGGCAGACGGTGCCGAGTAGGACACCTAGGCGAAAGGTGGTTCTTATTGTCTTCAGATTCATTCTTCTAAGTCGTTTATGTGTTTTATCGGTTGCTGCTGCAAGCCGGCAGAGGAGTCTCGGCAGCAGGGTCGTCAAACGGTTCGAGAAAATCATTCGGCACGTAGGCCGTCGTCATCGTGAGCAACCCCTCAAGGTAGATCGCCACACGCTGCTGTCCCATGAATCGCGCCACGCGCCCCACGACTCCTCGATCGTCACGCTTTGTCCCTTGATGGTTTTTGTCGTTCGGATGGTGGGGGAATAAGCCTTCACTCCATGGGCCACCATATAGGGTGGTTCTAATAATTCTGAAATAGGGATTTGTGCGCTATCGGAAGTGTATTTTTGAAAGTTTGTGAGGGAGCATAGCGGGCTATGTGACCGAACAAACTTTCAAAAAGACACTTTCGAGAGCGTACAAATCACATTTCAGAATAGCAGAACTCTAAAAACAGAATTTTTAGAACCACCCTATAGTCATACGCCCGCTTCTCCCTTCCGTAGGTCGTGCGGAGCACATACCAGTGGGGATGGGGGCGGTCAAGATGCGACTAAAGATACTGTTCCATGCAAGGATAAAAGAAAAAGATGACTTTTCCCGTTTTGTTTGATGGACAAAGGATACAACGGGTGGACACCCCTTATCTGAATTTGGGTACGTCAAAAACCATATTCAGCCTTAGGGAGCGCATCGGGAGTAACGCCGATGACAAATGAGAGAGCAATATTCCCCTCTCCAACGAAGAAAGGGGGCGCTGATTCATCGGGCCACGTGGGACAACCGATGAACCTGCCAAAATCTGTTCTAGGCAGAAGCAGATAATCAGGTGCGTGCAGCATGGCTACAGCCCAAACAGCGTTCTTTCTGTATTTCACATTCAAGAACACTCTTTCACGTGCAAAGTTAAAAAAACCAGTTACAAAACGATCTGCCTAGCCAAATTCAACGACAAAACCACATAATTTATACACAAACTCCCCTTTTTATTCATTAAAATCCAAGACGCAGACAGATAAAATTTCGGGGGGACATCGGAACGATTAAGAATAACTTGCGCATTTTTGATAGGTTCTGTGGACTTCTTGCGGGGATATTTGTGCTTCGCGCGGGAGGAGGGTAAACGTTAATGACGCCAATTAGCCATTCATGATCGCCAATGTTTTCTTTGTGGGCTATGGTGCGCCATGTTCGTTAATGTTTTTTCGACAGCGTAGCCGTGGAGAATAATCAAACTTCAGTAAGTAAGACTCTTGTTTATTATCGTGATACTTTTGGTTACTATTGGAGCGTTTTGAATGTATGCCTTTATAGCGAACTCGCGTTATTTGTCAATAGGCATTATAAACCGACTGCATTACATGAAAAAATCCGCAACTAAATGACTAATTCTCAAAAACGCAGTGAGAAGCAATCATTCAGTTGCGGAGTTGCATGATAAATTATGTTACATTTGGCGCATATTACATCTTATGGAGTACGCCAAAATGTGTTTACTCGTTCATGTTAGCCCAAGGCCCACTTGGGTTTGACGATGTCTTATCATTCCAAGGACCATTTTGGCGCTTGTTTGAAAGGAAATCACCTGAAGTCATGGTCTCATCACTTGATACGCCCAAACTTTGTGCCATCATTCCCTCTGTTACAAAATTTATGGCTATGGAACAGGGCACTATATATGTTTTTTTCATTATTTATTCGTGTTTAATTTCTTTATACGTTCCCATGTATGGGTTATTTCAAGAACACTTTCTGTCCGTTGGCATTAATAAAGATTCCGTGAGTGGGATACAGCACACGGCGTCCGTTAAGGTCGTAGAAAACACCCTTCTTCACGTCAACGGGAGTGAGTGTGTTTTCAATGCCAGACACGATGTTACCATCGAATGCAAAGCGCAGTTCCTGCGCACCACCTTGTGCTTCAGAATAGTTAGAGGCAAGGAGGTAAGCCTTGTTAGCAGGAACATCGGTTGATTCGTTTTTCATAAAACAAACATCGCCAGAGGTTTTGCTCACACCCAAGCCATAAGTGCTAAGTGTGGCAAAGCCCACGCGCTTAGCTGCTGTGGCGGTGAGTTTGTTGCCTTCATAACTGCTTACCTCATCAGTAGTGATGGTAAGGGTAGCCGTGGTGGCACCTGTCTCGTTATAAAGGATGGCACCTTGGTTAGCAGGGATAACCTTATTCTCGACCTCAGTGAGCGACACCCAACCATTTTCGGCCTTTTTAGCATAGAACACTTTCACCCCCTCTGTGGTTACACGTGTATTGAAGGGGAAGCCCACGGTGGTATACTTGGCAGCACTAATGGTTACAGGAATTTCAGTAACTTTTTCAAATTGCCAATAATTGCCTCCATCCTCATCGTGGTTGTCGTAAATGCCAAGTTTGGTGCCGTCGTGGCCTCCGGCAGCATTGATAGTGTGGTTGTCTAATAAGAGTTGAAAGGTTGATACGCCATCGTTACTTGCAAACATATTGCCTTCATGTGTCTGGCTATTAGTGGGCAACACTGAAAAACGATAGTTACCACCTCCATTCGTATTAGTAGGCATATCAATGTTGCTTGTAGCGTTGGCCCAATTACAATTGTTATTGGCATTCTTTATTTTGTAAGTTCCATCTCCGTTACTTACAAAGCGCCAAAGCTGCGGTACGAGTTTGTCATTGGCTGTTTTACGCTCTATTACGCGGTTTACGTTATGCTCTGCATTCCAAGCACTTAATAGTGTACCATCAGTACCCACAGGAATATCTTCACTCGATGGGTAAACTGCAGCGTAGCCTCCCATGCCCTTTATGCGATAAAAGGCATTTTCGTCGGGCTGTACGTTAAAAGCGAGGTCGTAAGCGGCTTTAATATCTGCGAATGTAGTTGCACTTTGCAAAGCAGTTTGAGCTTGTGCTATTTGCTCAGTGGTAGCTACGCGCAATATATTGTCACTGAGCGATGTAGGCTGTGTAAGCGTGCTGAGACGTGTTCTGAGTGCAGTCTTTGCATCATCAGCTACCACAGTGCTGACTATAGTAAAACTTGATCCGCCATCTTTTGAAGCATCACCATTATTTTTGCGCCAAATGCCCAAGGTGTTGTTTTTGTGGTCGCCAAGGTAAGATTCACTGGTGAGCTGTAAAGAGAAACCATCAGAGGTGGTAGCATTAGATGGTTTACCTTTTAGGTAGAAAGTAGTGCCTGCATCAGTCAGTGTGGCTTGTGTAGTCTGGTCATCCCCACTAGGATTGGTAACGGTGATGTATTTGCCATTAGCGTTACGCATTTTAACACCTACACCAGTCTTTTCAAAGCACCAAGCACTCTGAATATTATTGGTAACAAAATCGTTGCTCGGAACCGATGTATTGTCATTGGCCACATTGTCATAAGCCATCACAAATTTCTCCCCATTACGAATTTTGAGTTTGTAGTATGTGCCAAAATTAAAGGGCAATGTGGTGCTGTTGGTGGTGAAATTTACCGTAGGCTCTTCATCGGCTTTAAGGGTAATGGTGCGAGTTTGCTCGGGGGCATCATAAAAGTTAGAATATAAGGTCCAAGGATTCGTGATTGTAACATTTGAACCAATAAGTGCAACATTCGCACTCTCAGTCTTTACACCCGTATCCACACCATCCACTTGCTGCTTCACCCCATATGGAACAGCAGGTGTAGCAGCAGTGGTTACGTCCTCAGCAAGTGTAACGGGGTAGAAAGTAAAGAAGCAGGGTGAACCATTTTCATCTGCAATGTTAGCTCCTTCCCAATAGCTCATTGTGAAACCATTATTATCATTGTTAGGTTCGTTATTACAATGTATGTAAAGTGGAAGACCATTTACCTTATTGTTGGTTTGGTAAAGCAGTACACCTTTACTATAAGTTTGTGAATAATAAAAGGCCGATGCGTTGGCAAGGGTCTTGATTTCTTTCATGTTGTAGCGCTCGCGGTCCGACTGCAAGGGTAAGTAGGCACCATTGCCCGCGTTCTGTAGGCAGAGCATTGATTTATCGGCCGACGGACTTACGTACCACACGTAAGCCAAGCTCCCACCAGAGCCAATAGTGTCGGTTTGTACATTGTGTTGGTTTACACGGAATATCTGTGCACCGCTGGCAGTGATGGCGGAGTTTCCGTAGTAATAGGCATAGCCAGTTGTTCCCTTTGTGGCTACTTTAACTAAGAAATACCCCCCCCGATAGGAATTTCGTTGGCAGGGGTGGCTGTTGTGGACACGCTTATCACCTTGCTTGTGGTAGTGCCATCGGCCCAAACACTTGTGGCGCTAAATGTGAGCAGTGCCACCAGTAATGAAATAAATTTTTTCATTTACGTAAAAGTGTATTTGTTAAGTTATGAATGAATGTATTTGAATTTCAAAAAGATAAGAGTTTTTTCTGCCTTTGCAAAAGTACACATTTATTTTAAAAAACATAAAAGAATTTTCATAAATGCATAGTTTGAAAAAAATGTGACAACATTTTATGTTAAACGTGGGGACTGTTTGGTTTCAATTTACATGTGTTAAGTAGGTGTTTAAAATTAGTGTACTGAAGTTTCGGATTTAACAAGGACGGGCTGAATTATCGGCTGCGGCTCAGCAATTCAAGCAAGTTTGATTGCATTCGCCTTGCACGATGATTCAACCCGCCCTTGCTAAATCCGAAACTTGAGTTATAATTAAGGTAATAACATTTTCTTTACCGTCATGTTCTTTGACAATCGGCTCAAGTCGACATTACCTTTAATACCCTTTACGCGTCCAGCGTCGCTAAACTGCCAGAGGTTGTAGTTGGCACCATTGATAATGGGAGGCGTGCGCCGATAGGCGGCAATGAAGAGGTAGTGGCGGTTGAAGCGTGGATTGAGATAAGTATTGTAGAAGTGTTGGTGCGTATAGATGATGGGCAACTTATTATAATGCTTCTTCACTAAGCGCACAAAGGTCATGAGACTATCTTGTAGTTGCTGCTTGCTCTTCCACCCCTTAAACTCCTCCACGTCAACAATTGGTGCAAGGTCCTGATACGTAAGGTTGGCTTGCGAGCGAAACCACGCAAACTGTTCATGTGCGGAACTACGTGCCGTGAAGTAGTGATAAATGCCTATCTTAAAGCCTTGTCGGTGCGCCTCACGCGCATTGTCAAGGTAGCGGCGGTCAACGTGGCCTGTTCCTTCGGTAGCCTTGATGAACACGTAGCGAATGTTCTTGTTGCTGCGTCGCACCGTCTTCCAATCAATTGTACCATTGTGGCGCGACACGTCAATGCCGTCATACCCTGTACTATAGGGGCGAGTGTCAGTCGCCTCGCGGTGACAGGAACAAGCCGTAAGGAGTAGCAGGAATAGTAGTGGTAGAAAGCGTATATATTTCATACATTATGTTACTGGAAGTAGATGCGCTTTACACGCGTGCTGACAGAAGTAAGTACCTCGTAGGGAATCGTGTCGAGTACATCAGAGAGTACCGTTACGGGAAGGTTGTCGCCAAAGATCTCGACCGTGTCTCCCTCGTGGCAGTCAATGTCGGTCACGTCGATCATGCAAACGTCCATACAGATATTGCCAATGTAGGGTGCCTTCTGTCCGTTCACCAAGCAGTAGCAATGGCGATTGCCCAAGTGGCGGTTCAATCCGTCGGCATAGCCAATAGGTATGGCGGCAATGCGTGAGTCACGGTCAACGAACGAACGGCGTGAATAACCTATACTATCGCCTTTCGGCACATTGCGAATTTGTAGTATTGTGGTGCGCAATGACGTAACGTTGTGTAGTCGGCGGTTGTCAATCGGGTCGATGCCGTAAAGTCCCAAGCCAAGGCGTACCATGTCGAGGTGGCGCTCGGGGAAACGTTCAATGCCCGCACTGTTGCAGATGTGACGCAACACCTTGTTGGGGAAGGCTGCTTGCAGTTGTCGTGAAGCCTTGTCGAAAATCTCAAATTGATGTTGTGAAAATTCATCAAAGTCGGGTGAGTCAGAACCCACAAAGTGTGAGAATACCGAACGCGGCACAATGGCCGTTTGACGTTTCAGGCGTTTAATCACTTCGGACACGTCGGTGACAGGATTAAATCCTAAGCGGTGCATGCCCGTGTCCAATTTAATATGAACGGGGAAGGCTTGAATGCCCTCCTTCTCGGCAGCATAAACCAATGCGTCGAGCAACTTAAAGTTATACACTTCAGGCTCTAAGTCGTATTGGAAGAGGGTATTGAAAGCCGTCATCTCAGGGTTCATTACGATGATACCCGTTGTGATGCCAGCACGACGCAGTTCTGCTCCCTCGTCGGCCACGGCCACGGCTAAGTAGTCCACGCCGCGATCTTGTAAGGTCTTAGCTATCTCAACCGAACCTGCTCCATAAGCCGAAGCCTTCACCATACACGTGATTTTGGTTTCGGGCTTCATAAACGAACGGTAGAAGTTTAAGTTTTCGGTAATGGCCTCCAAGTTTACGTCAAGTGTCGTCTCGTGAACGCGCAGTGATAAGGCAGCTGTAATCTCTTCAAAACCAAACTTACGCGATCCCTTAATCAGCACCATCTCGTTCGATAGCGAGTCGAGCAGTCCGCTCTCTTTCAACGCTTCACTCGATTCGAAGAAAGTCTTCTTCACGTTGAAGAGGGAGTGAGCGGCCGATATTTCAGGACCGACACCGATCAGATGGTCAATGCCACGATGATTGACCATATCGGCCACTTGGCTATAAAGTTCAACGACCGAAAGTCCCGTTTGCAGTATGTCAGAGAGAATAAGCGTCTTGTGCTTCTCTTGTTGCTCAGGACGGCGGTTCATAAAGTCAAGCGCAATATCGAGTGAAGCTACGTCAGAGTTGTAGCTATCGTTAATGAGCGTACACCCTCTCACACCTTGTATCACCTCGAGTCGCATGGCAATCGGTTCGAGTGTAGCCATACGCTCTGCAATCACCTCAGGTTGTAAGTGGAGATATAGGCAAACTGCCAGACAATGGATGCAGTCTTGAATCGAGGCTTCGTCAGTAAAGGGAATGCGGAAGTCGTTCTCTGCGCCTAAGAAGCGGTAAGTAATATGCGTAGTGCGATCCTCCTTCTCAATGCTGCGAATGAAGAGAGGAGAGTCCGTGTTGCGCGTTGACCATGCTATGGCATCACCCGTGTAGAGTGAGACCGCCATGCATTCATTGATTACTTCGTCGTCGGCACAGTAAATCACCACTTCAGCATCTTTGAAGAGAGAAATCTTCTCTAAGCATTTCTCTTGAATAGTGGCAAAGTTCTCTTGATGTGCGGGGCCAATGTTGGTCATAATGCCGATGGTAGGCTGAATAATCGCTTTCAGTGCTTGCATCTCGCCCGGTTGTGAGATGCCCGCTTCGAATATGCCCACCTGTGAGTGCTCGTTGAGCAACCAAACGCTCAGAGGTACACCCACTTGAGAGTTGTATGAACGGGGCGAACGCGTTACGTTAAGTGAAGGAGAAAGTAATTGGTACAGCCATTCTTTTACCACCGTTTTACCATTCGACCCTGTCACACCGATAATAGGCAGATCATATTCATCGCGGTGGCGCTCAGCCAAGCGTTGTAAGGCTTTCAGTGGACTTACAACGAGCAGGAAGTTAGCGTCAGCATAATCCGTTTCGTAATTGCCAGGCACGTTGCCCACTACAAAGTTACGAACGCCACGTCGGTAGAGTTCGGCTATATAATGATGTCCGTCGCCCAACTTAGTGCGCAAGGCGAAGAAAAGTGTTGTCTCAGGAAAGGCCAGTGAGCGGCTGTCCGTTAGTAGCCAATCAATGCTCGCTTCGGCTGAGCCAAAGCGGCGTGCGCCGATAAGGGCGGTAATATTATCAATGGAGTAGTGCATAATTTATTGCAACTTTTTTATGGGTGGTTCTAATAATTCTGAAATAGGGATTTGTGCGCTATCGGAAGTGTATTTTTGAAAGTTTGTGAGGGAGCATAGCGGGCTATGTGACCGAACAAACTTTCAAAAAGACACTTTCGAGAGCGTACAAATCACATTTCAGAATAGCAGAACTCTAAAAACAGAATTTTTAGAACCACCCTTATATGAATGCAAAGTTAGTTGTTGCCTTTTTATTATGCAAGGAGTTGGTGGAACAAACTGCACTTGGAAAGCCTCTACAAGATGTTTCTGAATGCCCTAAATAGGCATTGGACTTACGTATATATTACCAATGGTGCTTTTTGCTTTCATGTTTCACTTTTATGTTTCAACCTATTGATTATCAATGCTTTTGAAGGCTGAAACATACGACTTTTATGTTTCATTTTTAGTTTCAACGTTTCATTCAAAAAACACTGAGGGAGAAAAACAAAAACACTGTGGGAGCGATTTAAAAACACTGTGGGAGCGATTCAAAAACACTGAGGGAGCGATAATGCGCTCCCACAGAGGTTTGAAAAGTGAAACATGAAACTTAAAATGAAACATTGAAGTCGTATGTTTCATTTTTCTAAATGATTGATATTCAATAAGTTGAAACATAAAAATGAAACATGAAAGATAAATCAAAGGTTTTGAAAACGTATAGAGATATGTGCGATAAACTGCATTTTGTCTGCCTAATTGGGGGGCGGGTTTGTAACCCGCGGCAGCAGCAGGTTTTGAGCATCTACTTATAGTCGCTTAGCGCGAGAACATACATAACATACAATTTAACATACTTATTTACATACATTACTCAATTTGTGCCAAGGCACAAATTGAAACATACTGGCTACGCCTTTGCGCTTCAGCGACAATGTGATATATTGAGAATGCTTATAATTATCAACTGAATTTTAGGATTTAACAAGGGCGGGCTGAATCCGAAACTTCAGTAAAGAAAGATTGGCTGCGGCTCGGCAATAAAAACAAAAGCACACTTTTGTTTTGTCTTGAACGCTCCTTGCACTATCTTTGCATAGCTTTTTTGTAAGCATGGAAAACGATTTTTTTTGAGAAACGAAAGATTATCATGCGTATACTCTTTTTATCAGACATACATGGGTCACTGCCAGCACTCGATGCAGTGTTGCGCTATTATGATGCCCATCACTATGACCTCTTGGTCTTGTTAGGAGACATACTTAACTATGGACCACGCAATGGACTGTGTCAAGGACTCGACCCACAAGCCATTGCAGAACGATTGAACGAACGCGCGGCCAATATAGTGGCCGTTCGAGGCAACTGCGATTCGGAGGTAGACCAAATGTTGCTCAACTTCCCTATTCAAAGTACCTATATGCTATTGGTTGATGAAGGCAAACGCTTCTTCATTACCCACGGCCACGTGTATAATGAGAAGAATATGCCCACAGCTCCCGCTTGCGACGTGTTCATTTATGGTCACACCCACCTACAAACGTTGCGCGAGGCCAATGCAGAGGCTGGTACCCCCATTATCGTCAACACGGGGTCGCCCACATTCCCCAAGGGAGGCAATCCCCCAACCTTTGCCACCTATGCCGAAGGCAACCTCGCTATTCGCACCCTTGATGGAACTGCGCTGAGCAGTTTGAAATTGTAATATTCCTCTTTCCTTTTCCCCATGAACAAGACATATACTTACGATGAGGCCTATCGCGCCTCACTTGAATACTTTGAGGGTGACGAATTAGCCGCCCGCGTGTGGGTGAACAAATATGCCATGAAGGATTCCTTTGGCAATATATATGAATGTTCACCACGCGACATGCACCACCGCATCGCGCGTGAGATAGCACGTATCGAACAGAAATATGCCAACCCTGTGAGCGAAGAAGAAGTGTTTCGTATGCTCGACCACTTCCGTTACCTCGTTCCAGCAGGTTCACCGATGACAGGCATCGGTAATGATTATCAGATAGCGTCCCTCTCCAACTGTTTTGTAATTGGCATAGACGGCAATGCTGACTCCTATGGTGCTATAATGAAGTTAGACGAGGAACAGGTGCAACTTATGAAACGCCGTGGTGGCGTAGGACACGACCTCTCAGGTATACGCCCCAAGGGCTCACCCGTCAAAAATTCCGCTCTCACCTCAACTGGTATTGTGCCCTTTATGGAGCGTTACAGCAACTCTACTCGTGAGGTGGCACAAGACGGACGTCGTGGAGCCTTGATGTTGAGTATCTCCGTACGTCACCCCGAGGCAGAGGACTTCATAGATGCCAAGATGACCGAAGGTAAGATAACGGGAGCCAACGTCAGTGTAAAACTCGATGACGAGTTTATGCGCTGCGCCATCGAAGGACGCCCCTATCACCAGCAGTTCCCCATCGATGATAGCGCCCCCATTATATTAGAAAAAGACATTGACGCCACCGCTTTGTGGAAGAAAATTGTACACAATGCGTGGAAAAGTGCTGAGCCTGGTGTGCTCTTCTGGGACACAATTCTGCGTGAAAGTATCCCCGACTGCTATGCCGACCTTGGGTTCCGTACCGTTAGTACCAATCCTTGTGGCGAAATTCCCCTCTGTCCCTACGATAGTTGCCGTCTCTTGGCTATCAACCTTTACAGTTATGTAAAACACCCCTTCACGCCGGAGGCAACGTTCGACTTCGAACTCTTCAAAGAACACGTCACGTTGGCACAGCGCTTTATGGACGATATCATCGACCTCGAACAAGAGAAGATTGACCATATCATTGCCAAGATAAAGTGCGATCCACAGAGCGATGAGGTAAAATATACAGAACTCCACCTTTGGGAGAAGATCAAGTATAAGACTGCGCAAGGTCGTCGTACCGGTGTAGGTATTACTGCTGAGGGGGATATGATAGCTGCTTTAGGACTGCGTTATGGCACAGAGGAGGCTACCGAAATGGCTGTAAAAGTGCAGCGCACTTTGGCGCTTACGGCCTATGCTTCTAGTGTGACAATGGCACGGGAACGTGGTGCGTTTAGCATATACGATGCTAAGCGTGAAGCGAATAATCCCTTCATACTGCGCATCAAAGAACAGGCCCCCGAACTTTATGCCGACATGGTAAAGTATGGTCGTCGCAATATAGCTTGTTTGACGATTGCCCCCACAGGCACTACAAGCCTTATGACGCAGACTACTTCTGGCATCGAACCCGTATTCATGCCCGTCTATATGCGTCGCCGAAAGGTTAACCCCAATGATACCAACGTACACGTCGACTTTATGGACGAGACGGGTGACTGCTTCGAAGAATACGTTGTCTATCACCCCAAGTTCCTCACATGGATGAAGGCACAAGGACTCGATACCGAGAAGCGTTATACGCAAGACGAGATAAACGAACTCGTGGCACGTTCTCCTTACCATAAAGCCACAGCCAATGACGTTGACTGGCTGATGAAGGTGCGTATGCAAGGAGCTATCCAGAAGTGGGTAGATCATAGCATTAGTGTAACGGTCAACTTGCCCAACTCTGTTGATGAAGACCTCGTCAACCGCCTCTACGTTGAGGCATGGAAGAGTGGCTGCAAGGGTTGCACGATTTATCGCGACGGATCGCGTGCAGGCGTATTGGTCAGCACGCAGAAGACTGATAAGAAGGAGAAAAAGGAGGAGAAAGAAGCAGCTTCTGTTGGTGTGTACAAAATGCCCGTTGTTACCGAGCGACGTCCTGAAGAGTTGGAGTGTGATGTGGTGCGCTTCCAGAATAATAAGGAGAAGTGGGTGGCTTTTGTCGGACTCTTAGATGGTTATCCTTACGAAATCTTTACGGGGCTGCAAGACGACGAAGAGGGCATTGTATTGCCAAAGTCCGTATCGAAGGGGCGCATCGTGAAGCGTCAGTTGCCCGACGGCACGAAACGCTATGACTTCCAGTTCCAAAACAAACGTGGCTATAAGATGACCGTAGAGGGATTGAGTGAGAAGTTTAATAAGGAGTATTGGAACTATGCCAAGCTCATTTCGGGCGTGTTGCGCTATCGCATGCCGATTGAGAATGTGATAAAACTTGTCAATTCTTTGCAACTGGAAAGCGAAAACATCAATACGTGGAAGGTCGGCGTGAGTCGTGCCTTGAAAAAGTATGTTGTGGACGGTACAGAGGCGAAGGGGCAAAAATGTCCGAACTGTGGCCACGAATCGTTGGTTTACCAAGAAGGTTGTCTTATCTGCAAACATTGTGGCGCTAGCCGTTGCGGATAGGAACATAAATGAGCATTAACGCATCATTAATGTTTTTGTTAATGATTTCGTTAATGTTCATTTTTTGTCCATTTCTAAATTGTAGTTTATGAAACAAATGCTACAAATATCAATGCCTGAGATGCGGTTTTACGCCTATCATGGTGTATTGCCGCAAGAACGAGAGATGGGGGGAGAGTATCGTCTCTCACTCTTATTATATATAGATACAAAAGATGCCCACCAAGCCCTCTATCATGATGACTTGGCAGGGACGGTTAATTATGCCGAAGTGTACGACCTCGTGAGGTGTGAGATGCAACGTCCTACACAACTACTGGAAGCCCTGGCTGCTCGCATAGCTCACTCGTTGCTTCGTCACTTTAGCTTATTGCGTCAGGTTGACGTAAAGGTGACAAAGTGTATGCCCCCTATAGCGGGCTTTGACGGACAAGGAGTAAGCATTGCTTACAGCCAGCGTCGTGAAATGGTAGTTTGGGACTTTGACGGCACCATAGCCGATACAGCAAAGGGTATTGTCGCTACGATGACGGCTACATTCGAACGTATGTCCTTCCCAATTCCAACGCCGTCTGCTATCTGTGCGACTATTGGGCTGCCCTTGCTCAATAGCATCGCTCAGTTGGCACACTTGCCATTGGACAGTGAAGAAGTGAAGCAAGCCACAGAACTTTATCGCGTGTTGTTTGAACAGAGGGGTACGGCCAATGTAACCCTATTTGAAGGCATAGCTGATGAGATGCTTCGCCAACGTGAGGCAGGAATGTACGTAACTATTGCCACCAGTCGAGGTCATCAGTCGGTCGATGAACTTTGTCGTAAGTTAGGCATTCGTCATCTTATAGACTACATTGTGGCGTGTGAGGACGTTCATACGCATAAGCCCGATCCTACTCCTGTGCTTCATCTCTGCCAAGTAATGAATGTTCTTCCGTCAGATACTACTGTGATAGGTGACACTACTTACGACATCGAAATGGGTAGGCGTGCTCATGCAGGTTGTTGCATTGGTGTTAGTTGGGGAAACCATACACCCGAACAACTCCTTACTGCAGGGGCAGACAAAGTGGTGGATAACATGAATGAGCATTAACGAAATAGTTAGCGAAAAAGATGAATGGACGTAATTAATGGATAATTGATGATAATTAATGTTCAGAACAAAGCGCGAAGCGCGTGACATGAATAGTTAACGTTTAAGTTCAATTCTTTTTTGCTAATTATGTGTTGATGTCCATTTATGTTAGAACCGAAAATAAAAATTGCATTTTTCTTTTTAAAGCGCTAACCTTACACTATCTTTGCAAGAGCAATTAACAATAACACAATTATATAACAATCAATATGGCTACAACTCCAGAGTTCAAGTATGCTCCTATGTTCCAATTGGGCAAGGACACTACTGAATATCGCTTAATTGGCAAAGAAGGCGTCAGTACAGGCGAATTTGAAGGTAAAACAATCTTGAAGGTTTCGAAGGAAGCCCTCACCCAGTTGGCACAACAAGCCTTTCACGATGTAGAGTTTATGCTCCGTCGTGAGCACAACCTTCAGGTGGCTAAGATACTTTCTGACCCCGAAGCTTCAGAAAATGATAAGTATGTAGCATTGCAATTCCTTCGCAATGCTGAGACTGCCGTAAAGGGCATTCTTCCCTTCTGCCAAGATACGGGTACGGCTATTATCCATGGCGAAAAGGGGCAGCGTGTGTGGACTGACTTCGAAGACGAAGAGGCACTCAGCCTTGGCGTTTATAACACTTATACACAAGACAACCTTCGCTATTCACAAAATGCGCCGCTCAATATGTACGATGAGGTAAACACGCGTTGCAACCTCCCCGCACAGATTGACATTGAAGCCGTTGAAGGCGACGAATATCGCTTCGTAATGGTAGCAAAGGGGGGTGGCTCAGCTAACAAGACCTACTTCTACCCCATGACCAAAGCTACGATCCAAAACGAAGGAACATTACTCCCCTTCTTGGTAGAGAAGATGAAGAGCCTTGGTACTGCTGCTTGTCCTCCTTATCACATTGCCTTCGTAATTGGCGGAACAAGTGCTGAAAAGAACTTGCTTACGGTTAAGTTGGCATCTATCAAATATTACGACAATCTACCCACAACGGGCGACGAGACAGGTCGTGCCTTCCGCGACATTGACTTAGAAGAAAAGCTCTTACATGAAGCTCATAAGATCGGTCTTGGCGCACAATTTGGTGGTAAGTACTTGGCACACGATATTCGCGTCATTCGACTGCCTCGTCACGGTGCAAGTTGCCCCATTGGTATGGGCGTAAGTTGCTCTGCCGATCGTAACATCAAGGCCAAGATTAACAAAGACGGCATTTGGTTGGAGAAGATGGATGAGAATCCTACAGAACTTATACCCGAAGAACTTCGCAATCCGGGCGAAGGCGGTAAGGGAATTGAAATCGACCTTGACAAGGGTATCGATGCTGTACGCACAGAGTTGACCAAGTATCCAGTAAGTACACGTGTAAGTCTAAAGGGTACAATCATTGTAGCGCGCGACATTGCCCATGCCAAACTCAAGGCTCGCCTTGATGCCGGTGAAGACCTCCCACAATACTTCAAAGATCACCCCATCCTTTATGCAGGACCTGCTAAGACTCCAGAGGGCTATCCTTGTGGCTCAATGGGTCCGACTACGGCCAACCGTATGGACCCCTATGTGGACGAATTCCAATCACACGGCGGTTCGCTCGTAATGATTGCCAAGGGTAATCGTGGCGACATCGTAACCGAAGCCTGCAAAGCGCACGGAGGCTTCTATTTGGGTACAATCGGTGGCGTAGCTGCTGTACTTTCACAAAGTTCTATTAAGAGCATTGAGTGCGTAGAGTATCCCGAGTTGGGTATGGAAGCCATTTGGAAAATTACGGTAGAAGACTTCCCCGCCTTTATTCTCGTAGATGACAAGGGAAATGACTTCTTCAAGCAACTCAAGCCCTGCACTTGCTGCCATTAATAACACAAGCCTTAGTGGCAAAAGTTAAGACCATTACATAAATCCCCTTACCTCCAAGTCGTTATGTGACAGAGGTAAGGGGATTTTTGCATGGGGTGGGGGATAAACTGCAATCTAAACAACTTCACTCAATATGACAAGAGTGTCACAATTGTGGCAGTCTGTTTATATACCTATTATATGTAAGTCAATATTTAGAATATTTCTTTCCTGCTTAAAAAGTTTGGCACGCGCCTTGCATATTATAGAGCGTAACGCGCTGAACAAGCCGTTGCACAATCTAACTAAATTGAATAATAATAAAAAAAGAATATACAAAATGGGAAAGATTATTGGTATTGACTTAGGTACAACGAATAGTTGTGTATCAGTATTTGAAGGTAACGAACCTACCGTTATCGCTAATAGCGAAGGTAAGCGCACTACACCTTCAGTAGTAGCCTTTGTTGAAGGTGGCGAACGTAAGGTGGGCGACCCTGCTAAGCGTCAAGCCGTTACCAACCCCTTGCGCACCATCTACTCTATCAAGCGTTTTATGGGTGAGAACTACGACCAAGTGCAAAAGGAAATTGCACGTATGCCTTACAAGGTAGTTCGTGGTGAAAACAACACCGCTCGCGTTGAAGTAGACGGTCGTCAGTACACACCGCAGGAAATCTCTGCTATGATCCTTCAGAAGATGAAGAAGACGGCTGAAGACTACCTCGGACAGGAAGTAACCGAAGCCGTAATCACCGTACCTGCTTACTTCTCTGACTCACAACGTCAGGCTACAAAGGAAGCTGGTCAGATCGCAGGCCTTGACGTAAAGCGTATCGTTAACGAACCTACTGCAGCTGCCTTGGCTTATGGTATTGACAAAGCCAATAAGGATATGAAGATTGCCGTATTCGACCTCGGTGGTGGTACGTTTGATATCTCTATCCTTGAGTTTGGTGGTGGCGTATTCGAAGTACTCTCAACCAATGGTGATACTCACCTCGGTGGTGATGACTTCGACCACGTAATCATCGAATGGTTGATCAACGAGTTTAAGAACGATGAGGGTGCTGACCTTTCAAAGGACCCCATGGCTATGCAACGCTTGAAGGAAGCTGCAGAAAAGGCTAAGATCGAACTTTCAAGTTCCACTACGACTGAGATCAACCTCCCCTACATCACTTCTGTAGACGGTATGCCTAAGCACTTGGTTAAGACTTTGACTCGTGCTAAGTTTGAGCAATTGGCTCACAGCTTAATCGAAGCTTGTAAGACTCCTTGTGAAGCTGCCTTGAAGGGTGCAGGTCTTTCTATCTCTGACATTGACGAAGTAATCCTCGTAGGTGGTTCTACACGTATTCCTGCCGTTCAGCAGTTAGTACAAGACTTCTTTGGCAAGGCTCCCTCTAAGGGCGTTAACCCTGATGAAGTAGTAGCAGTAGGTGCTGCTATTCAAGGTGCTATCTTGAACAAAGAGAGCGGTGTGGGCGACATCGTATTGCTCGACGTTACTCCTCTTTCACTCGGTATCGAGACACTTGGTGGCGTAATGACGAAATTGATTGATGCCAACTCTACCATTCCTTGCAAGAAGAGCCAAGTATTCTCAACCGCTGAAGACAACCAGCCTGAAGTAACTATCCACGTGCTCCAAGGTGAACGTCAGTTCGCTCGCGACAATAAGAGCATTGGCCGTTTCAACCTCGCAGGTATTGCTCCTGCACGTCGTGGTGTGCCTCAGATTGAAGTTACCTTCGACATTGATGCCAATGGTATCCTCAAGGTTTCGGCTAAGGATAAGGCAACGGGTAAGGAACAGACCATTCGTATCGAAGCATCAAGCGGCCTTTCAGAGGACGAAATTAACCGCATGAAGGCTGAGGCTCAAGCTAACGCTGAGGCTGATAAGAAGGAACGCGAGCGCGTTGACAAGATCAATGAGGCCGATTCAATGATCTTCCAGACTGAAAATCAGTTGAAGGAATTAGGCGACAAGCTCTCTGCTGACAAGAAGGCTCCTATCGAAGCTGCCTTGAACAAGTTGAAGGAAGCTCACAAGTCACAAGACATCGCAGCCATTGATGCTGCCAAGGCTGAACTCAACAATGCATGGCAAGCCGCTAGTGCAGAGATGTACAGCCAAGCAGGTGCACAACCTGGTGCAGGCGCAGGCTTCCAAGGTGGTCAACCTGGTGCAGGCGCAGGTGCTCAACAAAGTTCTTCTGATAAGAACGACGACATCCAAGACGCTGACTTCGAGGAAGTGAAATAAGTATAGATAAACATCTATAATAATAAATAGCTAAATAGGGTGTAATTCAATGAGTTGCACCCTATTTTCGTTTTTAACACTTGCGGATGACTATGCTTATTTCTCGTTATTTTATTGTATATTTGTACCATATTTGTAACGCAACAAAATAGTAGATAATGTGCAACAAAAGCACGTTTCCTACGTTATTATATAGAAAAGGTAATAAATATGGCAGCATCGAAATTTCAAATAGTACGCAAGTGTCAGGTGTGCAGCGAGGAGTTTATGGCTAAAACTATAGAGTCTTGGTACTGCTCGCCCAGATGTTCCAAGATAGCATGGAAACGTAGGCATGACGAGGAGGAAAGAAATAAACTTCTTGACAAAGTGGTAAAGAACATTCCAAAGGAACAAGACTATAT
This sequence comes from uncultured Prevotella sp., assembly GCA_900540885.1. Classification (GTDB taxonomy): domain Bacteria; phylum Bacteroidota; class Bacteroidia; order Bacteroidales; family Bacteroidaceae; genus Alloprevotella. The sequence goes on along the minus strand of UQHJ01000011.1, from coordinate 18,069 downwards.
CAAGGTAACGGAAGCATACGCCTTGTTTGGTATCAGTCGTTTCACTCTTTACAGGCTTATACGCAAAGGGCAGATTTCTCACATCAATCTCGGTACGAACCAAATACGGGTGAGCAAAGAGGAACTGACGAAACTCTATCCTCTTCGCCCCAAAGCAACGGACAAGCCGAAGCAAGTGAATAAACTATACAGCCTCGAACCCAAGGACTGCTATACTATTGGGGAGATAAGCAAGAAATATAAGGTCAATGACAGTACGGTGTATGCGCATATACGCAAGTACTCTATCCCTACACGGCAGATAGGCAACTATGTGTATGTACCCAAGAAAGAAATCGACAACCTATATAAAGGAGCAAAACAATGAAGAAAGCATTAGCCCATACACGAGTGACGGTAAAACTCCGCAAGTCGGAATATCACGATGAATGGTATCTTTACATTGAGGCTTATCCTGTGTTCCAATCGGGAAAGGACAAGCCCCAAAGACTGCGTGAGTATCTGAACCGCACGATAACTACGCCTGTATTCGACAAGTCACGCAATGCCCGAACTGGTACCGATGGCAAAACCACCTACAAACCCAAGCGTGATTTGAACGGTATCATTCTGTGCAAATCACAACTTGACCAAGAGGCATGTATCTATGCCGACAAGGTAAGGAATATGCGACAAAAGGAATACGATAATGCGTCTCTCTATACTGCAGAGGAAAACGAACAGGCAGAACAGCTTGAACGCTCACGCTGCAACTTCATTGAATACTTTGCCAATGTAGCCGACACTCGCCATGCCAATAGTTCAGACTCTATTATCGTCAACTGGAGGCGTGTAGGCGAGTTGTTGAAGATATTTGCCAAAGGCGATACTATCTTGTTTGCAGACATTGACATGAAATTAGTAGAATCGTTCCGTCGCTTTTTGATGACTGCTCCACAAGGAGGCAACAAGTCTGGCACTATTTCGCAGAACACCGCTTCTACCTACTTTGCCATTTTCAAGGCAGGACTAAAACAGGCTTTCATTGATGGCTACCTAACCATTGACATATCGGCAAAGGTAAAAGGCATACAAGAACAGGAAAGCCGTAGAGAGTATTTGACCGTAGAAGAACTGAACCGTTTGGCACAAACACCATGCGACCCTTTGTTGAAACGTGCAGCCTTATTCTCTGCTCTCACAGGTATTCGCCATTGCGACATTCAAAAGTTGAAGTGGTCGGAAGTGGAAATGTTTAACGGCAATTACCGCTTGAATTTCACGCAACAGAAAACAAAGGGTGTTGAGTATATGCCTATCTCAGAACAAGCCTTTCAACTTTGCGGAGAAAGACAAGACGGAGACTTACTTGTGTTTGCAGGGTTGCCATCTCCATCTTGGATAAATCGTCCTATCAAAAGATGGGTCGAAGCAGCAGGAATAAAGAAGCATATCTCCTTCCATTGCTTCAGGCACTCGTATGCTACGCTCCAACTGGCGGGCGGTACAGACATCTATACCGTCAGCAAGATGCTTGGTCATACCAATGTACGTACAACTCAAATCTATGCAAAGGTTGTTGATGCGAAGAAAGAGAATGCCACAAAGAGGATAACTTTGGACTTGCCTCTTACTGATACTAATCAAACAACCGAATAGGCATAATCTACATATTATTATATACAGCCATCCACACGCATTGTTGTGGGTGGCTTTCTTGTTTTATGGGGTCGTTTCAACCGAACTCATCCCCAAAGAATGATGGATTTTTTACAAGGGGTACGCTTGAAACGACACCCTTATAACCATTGGCTGATGTCGCCACAAGTATGTGATTATAAGTCATACCCTTTGTACTTTGTTTCTGCTATGGAGTGATTTGAAGTCACCCCATATATACCCGAAGACCAATAAGAACACAATACGACTATCTCTTATGATTGCCTTATGATATACCTATGACATACTGCATAACCGAAACAAAATGATAATGATAGTTATCATTATCTACATTGATTATCAATAACTTTTGTATATGACAACTATGTTTCTATAATGATTGTTTATGTGATGTTTGTCAGCATAAAATCAGCATTCAAAATCCATGTTATTTTGCACTCAAATCGAACAATAAAATCAACGAACGATATGACAGAAAAGAACATTACATTTGATGATTTGCCCAAGGCAATGACATGGATGATGGATAAGTTGAATGAGCTTACATCAAAGGTTGACAACATCAATAACCAAAGCGTACAACCGCAGACGGATCAGTGGATGAACTTGAAAGAGCTGTGTGAGTATCTTCCAAACCATCCTGCCGAGCAAACTGTTTATGGTTGGACGAGTTGCCACCAGATACCTTTTCACAAACGAGGTAAACGCATCATGTTTCTCAAATCAGAGATTGATACATGGCTGCATGATGGCAAGATAAAGTCGCAAAAGGAATTGGAGGCGGAAGCGACCCTGTTCCTCAAATCAAAACGTAACCACAGATTCTAATGGATGCACTTGAATTATGCAACAGTTTAAGAATGGAGTTTGAAGGTGTCTATGAGAACAAGATACCACTGGATGCACTTCCTGCAAAGTTACAGGATATGGTTCTCGCATTGGCTCGTCAAGAAAACTACTCAATAGAATATACCCTTGCCTCATTGTTGGTTGCCGCTTCAACGGCTATTGGCAATGCTGTGAATATTTGCATTCGTGGCGGTTGGATAAGCAATGCAGCCATGTATATGATATTGGTTGGGAGACCAGGCATGGGCAAGACTCCGCCTCTTGACTTTGCCTTTCGCCCAATCCGCAAGCACGATGCAAAGACTATCCGTAAGTTCAAGGAAGAAATGGAGCACTACAATGAGGCTCTGGAACGACAACGAGGTAAGAAGGAAGATAGTGTAACACTTCCACCCAAGCCGATATTGCGTAGAACCATTATATCCGACTTCACACCAGAAGCCTTGATTCGTGCGCATGATGACAACAAACGTGGAGTAGTATTGTATGTGGATGAAATTATGGGGATGTTCAATGCCGTAAACCAATACAGCAAAGGACAGTTGATAGAACAACTTCTGACAGCGTTCAGTGGTAAGGCATTGGATGTGTCACGTTGCAGTATGCCAGTTCCCATTCACATAGAAAATCCGTTTATAAACATTGTAGGCACCATGCAGACCATACGAATGCATGAACTGATAGAAAAAGGTTATAAAGCCAACGGTTTCTTAGACCGCTTCTTGTTTGTCTATCCTACTTCGCAGAAAATCGCAGATTGGGCGGATGACGAACCGTCAGGTTTCTCCTCTTTTGACAACTATGCTACAATGTGGAAGAGTGTTATAGACAAGATATTGGCTTTGCCTTATTCTCTCAATGAAGATGATGATGCAGTACAGAATGTATTGAAATTCTCAAAAGAAGCCAGCGATTACTTTACAGCATGGCGCAATGCGGCAATCGGAGTAGTCAACAAGATAAAGGATGACGCACTGGTAGATAGTCGCATTATGAAGACACCGATGTTGGCAGCACGACTTGCATTGGTTGTTCAAATCTTGCGATGGGCTTGTGGTGAGGTTCATAAGGACTATGTTGACATAGACTCCACCAAAGCAGCCATTCGGTTGAGTGATTATTTTGAGAACTGTTATACTGCCATTCAAAAGTTCATGGTGATGGATGGCATTGAGCCACAGAAGAAAGAATTTCTCAACAATGTGGGTAAGACATTCACAACTGCTGATGCCATTCAAGCAGGAAAGGAAGTCGGCTTGTCGGAAAGGTCGGTTATGTATGCCTTAGTCGGTCTTGCAAGCGACAATATAATCAAGAAAGTAAAACGAGGAGAATACGAGAAACTGCAATAGTGGTATTTGCTTTGCACCTTGCAGTTATTGCAGTTTGCAGTTCTTCTTTCATGTTCCACTGAAAGCAATTATTATGGCAGAGTATAGATTTGTACTGCAAAAATACAAACGTGGCAACAAGATTACTTGCCCCAACTGTGGCAAGAAGCGTTGTTTTGTCAGGTACATTGACACAGAAGGCAAGATACACTTTCCCGGCTATGTGGGTAGATGTGACCATGAACATTCATGCCAATATCATTACAAGCCGTCTGACTACTTCAAGGATAATCCCATGTCTGTTGAAAACATGGATCGGGGAAACCGTATAACAAAGGTAGTGCAACAAGAGCAACCGACCTCTTATATTGATAATGAGTTGATGGAACGGACTATATCCAATTATAGCATAAATCCTCTGTTCGTTTTCTTGACTGGTATCATTGGTAAAGAGAAAACTGATCGTATTTTCCGACTATACAAGGTTGGCACATCAAAGAAGTGGGGCGGTGCTACTGTATACTGGCAAATAGACTGGCACGGTCGAGTGAGGTCTGGTAAGATAATGCTCTACAATTCGTCTGATGGGCATAGGGTAAAAGAACCTCACAGTTTTGTCTGTTGGGTGCATAGTGAACTACATTTACAAAACTTCAACATGAAGCAATGTTTGTTTGGCGAACATCTTTTATCACAATATCCATCCAAACCAGTTGCAATAGTAGAGAGTGAAAAGTCTGCCTTAATAGCCTCTCACTTCATGCCCGATTTTATATGGTTGGCAACAGGTGGCATACATGGCTGTTTTAGGGAAGAAAGCATAAGGGTGTTGAAGAACCGCTCTGTTATGTTGTGTCCTGACTTGGGCGCATTTGAGGCATGGAAAGCCAAAATACCAATGCTTTCAGCCGTATGTAGCAAGGTCATTATAAGTGAACACTTGGAACTTGTGGCTACCGAAGAACAACGCAAAAAAGGATTGGATATTGCCGATTTCCTGCTCATGACAGAAACATCAGTAATGGCACTTCAGCGAATTATAAAACGCAATCCTTGCATTGGCACATTGATAGAACGATTACAATTGGAGTTGGTCGGTTTTTACAACGCTGAAAGCAAGCCTATGCAATAATGTGACTTGAAACGATAACGAATAAAGGGAAGGAAAAGATGAAGCTGTGTCAGAAAGTTTATTGGTAGCGTTGCAAGAAATGCCAATGTCGTACAAATCAGCGAGGCTTATTCATACGGCAGTGGATTCTTGCAGCACTCGCAAGCTCGCACCGATGCCTTTTCTATTCCCTAATATCAACAATTATAAACACCATATTATGGCAACAACAAAGAATAATACAACCCTCAAACGCACGGAGCGTTTGGAGGTCAGAGTAACCTCTGACGAATACAACCGAGTTGCAGAACTTGCCAATACCTGTGGCTTGACAGTCAGTAACTATGTGCGCAAGTGCGTATTGGGACAACATCCCAAACAAAGACTGACCAACCGAGAAATTGAAGCCTTATGTAGTTTGGCTGATGCACGTGGCGACTTGATTAGAATTGTCAGTGCAGTCAAGAGTATACAGAGCGACAAGCGAGGTCTATATTTCCACAACACCAAGTTTGTTGAAGAATGGATGAAAGCAGCCGTTCCACTTATAACTCGTTGGGGCGACATCAAAGATTATCTGACATTATAAAAATTGAGAATGACATGATAGCAAAGGCAAGAGCAATATCACATGGTGCAAACTCCATGCGATATGTAGTGAACAAAGACAAGGCGGACATTATCAAGTTGCACCTGTTGCCTGACAATGTAGCTGCGGAGTCTTTATGGTCAAGAATGTTGTTGCACCAAGCAAAATTTCTTGGCGAACGTTCCAAGGCAATCAAGAACAACATGATTAGAATTGAGGTATCTCCAACATCCGAAGAAACTAAAGGCTGGACTAATACGGATTGGGAAAAACTTGCAGACGATTTCATTCGAGAGTTTGACTCCATCGATTTATCAGAGAAAAATAAATGTGCAAAAGACAGACATACCAATCTCCGTAATAGCCAATATGTAGTGTCACTTCATCGTGACAGCAAGAGTGGCATTTTGCATCTTCACATTGATGCCAACCGAATAGACAATGACGGCAACATCAACAATGACCACAACATCCATATAAGGGCTATGGCTGCTGCCAATAATATTGCCAAGCGTAGAGGCTGGATACAAGCATCCGACATTTCAATACAAAACAAACAAGAGATAACGAATGACTGTATGGATGCTCTCCGCTCTATGGATAGGTTTAATTGGAATGATTATGTGGAACGACTAAAACAATATGGCTATGATATGATGCTGCAAAAGGACTCTCAAAATATAATCCGTGGATATTCCATAAAGAGAGGCAACTCCACTTATAAATCTTCGTCTCTTGGTAAAGGCAGAAACCTTATGCCATCGAAGATAGAAGCAACATGGGAGAAACTGCATAAAGAAGTTCTTCAACAAGAAGATGCTGACAGGGAAAATCATGTAAGAAATACATCCGCAGAACTGCAAACTGCAAATAATGCAAGGTGCAGAAACTGCAACGAGTACCAACCTCAATCATTGGTACACCATTCCATCAACTGGAATTATCATAACTACGAGATAGATATTCCATCGAATGCAAACGATATTCTGATGCAAGATGTTTCTTTGCCTGAGAACAACGTATTCGCCACTATCAATGATTTACAGCAAACAGCCGTTCTTCTTTTCGCTGGCTATCTTGATGCAGCTACACAGATGTCAGAGTCCACTGGCGGTGGTGGCAGCACTCCCGATGGTTGGGGCAGAAACAAGGATGAAGATGATTTGGAATGGGCAAGACGATGCGCACGAATGGCAAGCCAAATGTGCCGCCCTGCTGTCAAAAGAGGAAACAGACGATGAACAACTAGCCCAAATTATAATATGAGAACATCAAAGAATGACAGAGTAGACATATCCACTCTGATACAGAGTGTTGATAATACGGAAACACTGAATACGGAGACAGACAAAATAGCCAAACTCATAGAAGCAACAACTCAGTTGAATAAATGCTTGCTGTCTGTTGTAGAGCAACTAAAGAACATAACTTCGCAACCTGTAGAACTAACTATCAAGCAAGCCGATATAGACCAATTTCGCCTTGTGAAGAATGGTTATATACAAGAAGAAACGGAACTTTTGAAAAAGCATGTAGCGGAACAATTAGCCATGGTAAAGGCTCATGAGCAATGTATTTGCGAAGTTTGTAAACGAGGCGAGGGTGTGTGGCTATCAGACTTTTGGATGAAAGTGCTACTTATTATTTGGTTTGCTTCTATCGGCATCGCCTTTTTGTATGCTATCGGCAGAGGGTAAGCCTTTGCCGATAAATGATAATTTAGAGGCAATGGCAAAACAACTCTACGACTATTGGTTTGTGCAGTTTGACTTTCCGAATGAGGAGGGTAAGCCGTATAAAGCAAGTGGTGGGGCTATGGTCTGGAATGAGAAGTTAAAGCGAGAGATACCAACATATTTTGATGTTAAATCGCTATCAGAAATAATTGAAGTTAAAGATGGCACACATGACTCACCCAAGCCACAAGACAATGGGTATTTTCTGCTTACCTCAAAACACCTTACGGAAAGAGGACTTGACTATGCAAGTGCTTATAAAATCTCAAAAGAAGACTACGAAAGCATAAACAAACGTAGTAAAGTTGATACTAATGATATTCTATTCTCTATGATAGGAACTATCGGTAATAGTTATTTTGTAGAAGAAACAAATATAAACTTTGCTATAAAGAATATGGCACTATTCAAAACATCTGCAAAGCGATGGTTTTCGGAATATATGTATCTATATTTATCTTCTTGCGATTATAAGCATTATGAAGGGAACAGTCTTTCGGGAAGTATTCAGAAATTTGTATCACTAAGAACATTAAGAGATATGCCTATTTTATATCACGAAAATATAATCAAAGTGTTTGCAAAAGAAGTCAGAAATATAATAACAATGATGGTAAATCTTCGTAAGGAGAACATTGAACTCACTAAACAGCGCGACGAACTCTTGCCCCTCCTGATGAATGGTCAAGCATCGGTAAATTATCATTTATCTGCTTGTTGAGTTCTATTTTGCGGTCAATGCCAGCCAACACATTTCCAATGATATGCTGTTCCTCTATAGATGGGAGCAATACAGGTATGTTGCCTATCGTATCATTGGAAAGAGTGTAACGCTGACCACTACCAGAAGCATTATTTTCAAAATACTTCTGGATGTAGCGAGTGTGCATAAAAGCATTCAGATATTTTCCGTTAACAATAGCAGAATTGGGAATAATCAAGGCACAATGATAACCAAGAACGACATTCTCGAAGTCGTCGGCGATATAAGTGGCAACACCTATATCGTCCCTTGTTTCACTATCCTTTGTTATTGCAACCATGCCTTTGCCTATTGAGCACTTGTCAATTTCTGTCTGTTTGGCTGATGCTGCCATAAACGACTTTGCTTTTTCTTTGGTGACAGCCCAGTTGTAATAGACGTCAACAAAGTTGCACAGACGCACAGGTGTTTCACCCTCTATTGTTTTCTTGTCAACACCGCTAATCTCAATTTTAGCGATGTCGGCAAGTTTGTATTTTTTTAGTTCCATTTATTCCATTATATTGTGATAGTAGTCAGGTGTTTCCAAAATGGAAATATCTGCCCATTAATCACTATTATGTAAATCTTTGTCACTTTTCTAAATCTTTAACAGATTTCTCTATTTCCTCAATCTGCGGCAATGCCGATGCTACATCAGCAAAGAGTTTTTCCGTTTCATATTGTGCAATGCCCATTGGTTGAGTAATGCCGCGAAGCGAAAACTCCGCTTTCTTGTTGCTCTTAGTTCGGCAAAGGAGCAAACCAATGGTAGGCTTGTCTTCTGGGGATTTCACCAAGTCGTCAACAGCCGAAATATAGAAGTTAAGTTTGCTAACAAACTCAGGCTTGAACTCCACAGCTTTTAGCTCCACCACAACATAGCAATGCAATTTGAGGTGGTACATCAATAAGTCGATATAGTAATCATCACCGTCAACCGAAATATGGTATTGTCTGCCTATGTATGCAAAGCCACGCCCCATTTCAAGAAGAAAATCAGTAATCTTGCTTGTCAATGACTTTTCTATATCCAATTCGTTTTGCAATGCGACTGTTCCGATGAACGAGAAATTATAAGGGTCTTTGAATATGTAGCGAGCCAAGTCAGACTGAGGAGGTGGCAATGTCTGCTCAAAGTTGTTGATGGCATGACCTTTTGCATGGATATACCCATTGTCTATCTGAAGAAGCATCACATCACGACTCCACCCATTTTGGGCAGTTTCTGTTATATAGTAAGCACGCTCTGCTTCGTCTTTCACCTTGGGCAACAATGAAATATGGTGATACCAAGATATTTGTGCAAGCGGTACTTGCACAAATTCCTTGCCTTCATTCTCTAATTCTGCAAGTGTCGCTTGCAGAATTGGCAACTCTTTTAATTCTGCAAGTGGCACTTGCAGAATTGGAAAATCAGGATATGCTGATGCAAAGCGTTTCATATATCGCAGGTTACGTACAGAATAACCACGGTCATCTGGATAACGAGAGATTAAATCCTTTGACAGTTGCTCTATAACCTGTTTGCCCCAACCCTCCTGCTCTTGTTTTTGCAATATACTTTTACCAATGTTCCAATACAAGGTCAAAGTACCTACGTTCACATTAAGAGCCGTATGAAGTTTGGCAGTATCAATTAGTTGTTCAATATCTTTACGCCATTGGGTATAACCGTTTGGCAATAACGTGTTGTTTCCCTTGATTATTTCGTCCATAGTGCTACTACTTATCAATATTATTGAATGAAATGCTGCGCAACTGGGCGAGTATCTCCTTCTCTAAACGGTGGCTCTCCTCAAATTGTTGTGTCAGCGTGGCTTCGTATTCGTTCATCCGCTTGTTGAATTCCTCTTCCGTTATATCCACATAGTCAATCTTGATGTCGAAATACTGACCAGCAGAGAGGCTATAACCCTTCTCTTTGATTTCATCGTAGCTGACGGCAACTGAGAAATCATCCACTGCTTCCTTGTTCTGGAAGGTCGTAATAATCTTCTCTATTTCCTCGTCGCGCAGACGCACCTTTTTCAAGCCGTTGCTATCTTTGTATTCCTCGCCAAGTTTGCTTGCATCGATAAGCACCACCTTGTCGGCACTCTTGGATGCATCGAAGAACAGCACGGACACGTTAGTACCCGTATTGGCAAATACATTGCTTGGCATAGAGACGCAACCATACACTATTCGGTTGTCAACGATGTGTTTCAATATTTTGTTTTCTATGCCACTCTTTGCCGTAATGAATCCTGTTGGGATAACGATAGCCCCCTTACCAGAACCGTTCTTCAGTGAGTTGATAACATGCTGGATGAAACAGGTGTATATAGCCATGCTTTCCTTCTTCTTGGCTGGAACCTTAGGCACACCAGCCCAAAAGCGGGCAGGAAAAGCGGCAATCTTCTCACGAGTGTCACTGAAGTCCATTTTGAACGGAGGGTTGCTCACTACATAGTCAAACTGGCGGAGGCTCTGCCCGTCGTCGCTCTTGTGGTAGGGCGAAACAAGCGTGTCGCCTTGCACAGCATGGTCAAGCGATGACACCAAACCATTGAGCAGCAAGTTGAGTTTGAGCATCTTGTTGCTTCGCTGCGAGATGTCCTGGGCAAAGATGGTGCAGCAGTTTTCGCCCACTTGATGGGCAAGAGCCATAAGCAATGTACCAGTGCCAGCCGACGGGTCGTAGCATTCCACATTGTGAAGGTCGGCATTGTCGCCCACCAGCAGGCGTGCCATGATGGTGGCAATGGCATGAGGTGTGTAATACTCAGCATATTTGCCACCGCCAGCCGTGTTGTAGTCCTTTATAAGATACTCAAAGATGTTGGCAAAGAAGTCGTAGTGTTCAGCAAAAGCCTCTTCAAATGAGAAGTTGGCGAGTTTGTCTACCATAGCACGAGCGAAAGGCGCACGCTGTGCCACATCCGTGACGTACTGTGTAATTGGCTCAAAGAGCGGAATCTTTGTGTTCTGTGTGGTTTGTGTAGAGAATATGGCGAGGTTCTGCTCGGCAATGTCGCTCATTGTGTTGTCGAAGATGAAGTCGAAGTCGCCCTTGGCTTGCTGATTCCACAGGTTTGCTATCAGATGTTCAGGTTTTAGACGAGGCAGGTCGGGCGACAATGAAGCCCATAGCATCATGCGCTCCATGTCGGTAAGCTGGCTGTAAGCCACTTCCCATTTCTCCGCCTCACGTATTTTTGCAGCATATGGACTCTTTGATGTTTTGAGAGCATAGCCGAATTTGTCGTTGAGGAACTTATACAGAAAGACCTGTGTAATGATTTTGTATTCATTACCATCATTTCCCATGCCGTATGTTGTGCAAGTGGCTTTCAAGGCATCGATGAGAGCCACCGTCTTTTCTCTTATTGTCATATTCTTTGTTTAACTTCTTGGATATGTTGCGTTATATTGGTTGATGTACTGACGTGCAATGCGTGTCTGGATGAATGAGAAATCGTCCATCTGCGGCTCAATGGTTGGATAGTTGTATAGAGCCTGTGCAATTTCCGTCATGACGGTCATCTCGAAATACTCGTCTTTCTTCAATATGTCGTTTCGGTCGTACACCTTTTGGTCAATCTCCGATTTTATGTCGGTAAGTATCGCCACGATGTTGTCGTCATAATAGCTGAATATGGCGGCTTTATGCTCTGCGAAACGCCGTTTGTTCTCCTCACGTATGCGCTTGTGGACGTTGGCAAACTTGGTGTCGCCATTATATTTTTTCAGCAAGCGGTTGTTGCTTTCCTGTAACTTGACAAGACGTTCGATGATTTCATCAAGTTCCTTGCTCTCTTGGTTGAACTTGGCTATGCTGTCAACCACAAAACCATGTTCCTTGAACCGCTGCATAAAGGCGTCTCGAAGGGTGATGTATTCAGGATCGTCGGGGTCGGTGTTCTCTGTGAACTTATGTATGGCAACTGACCATTTGTCTTGCAACTCACGCCCTCCGGCTATCAACTTCATCTCTTCTTCACCAATCTTCGAAAAGTTGAAGCGGATGTCCTGCATGGCCTCGTTGACGAGCTGTTTGGTCTCATCGGACACGGCAAAGGCTTCCTTTTGGTTGATGATGTCGATGTGGTGTTGCACCTCTTTGAGCATATCGGGCAACTTGGTTATCTCCAACTTGCTGAAAGCCTCCTTCAAATCGTCATCACCAAAGGTTCGCACAATGTTGGCACAGTCTTTGGCAGATATTAGTGTCTTTTTCAAGTCAAGCAGCACCTGCTTGTCCTCGATGGAAGAAATCTCAGACGAGAATTCCTCAACATTGTTTGTCGTGTAGTCGAACAGCGTTTGCCGCACATCGCGCATTTGCCGAATCAGTTCATCGGGATCCTCTATTACCTGTGAGAAGGTGTCGGTCGTGTGGTCGCCCTCCACCTCGTCAGGATTATTAAAACGATTCAATTCTTTCAAGTATGCCTCGTTAGTTTCCTCAAAGTTGTGCTTTATGTTGGCAAAGTCAATGACATAGCCATATCTGTTGTCCTTATACGGACGGTTCACACGAGTGAGGGCTTGCAGCAGGTTATGGTCTTTGAGCTTTCTACCGAAATACAGGCGTTTCAAGCGTGGCGCATCAAATCCTGTCAAGAGCATATTGAAGACAATGAGCAAGTCAATGGTCATGTTCTTCTTGAAGTCCTTGATGATTTGCTTGCGAGTCTCCTTGTCGTCGCTGTCGTGGAGAATCAAGCCTACTCTCAAAAGTTTCTTCTTGGTTCCATACATGGGTATGGCTTCAGCAGCCATCCATACTTGGTCGCCCATCTTGATTTGTATGGGTTGCGACTGTCCACCATCGGGCATGTGCTGAAAGGCTTCGTAAAGTTTGCGTGCCTGTTCGCTCGTCTCACAAATGACCATACCGCCCAATGTGTCATCGCCTTGAATCTTGCGGAACTGGCGGAGGTCGTCAGCTATATAGTGCGCTAATTCGCTGACATAGCTCTCATGCTCTATGATTTGCGAACGCTTGATGTCTTTCTTTTGCACAAGCGTTTCGAGTTTGTCATACACTTCCGACAAACGCTCCTTATATGAAGTCTCGATGTCCTCACGAATGATTTTGAGCGTGTATCCATCGGCAATGGAGCGGTCGTAATAATAAGTATGGAAATAACGTTGGAATACAACACTCGAAGCACAGTCGCTTTTCAATAGCGGTGTGCCAGTCAATGCTATCTTGATGGAATTAGGGTCGGCATCGAAAAGGTTTGCCAAGAAGCAACCACCGGGCTTATAGCCTCTGTGGGCTTCGTCCATAATGAATATGCGCTGCAAGTTGGTGGCATATGCAGGGAGACTGACTTTTTCTTTGTCTTCGGCAAAGCGTTGGATATTCACAACCGTAATCTCTGGTTGACCGCTTGCTCCCTCTTGCGCATGGTTGTTGCGGAATTGCGCCATCAGTTCGGCACGTGTGTTGGCTGTTGATACTACCAAGCCTCGTGCCTCAAACTCTTGCGTGGCTTGTTCCAACAAGTCTATTCTGTCGACAATGAAATAGAACTTCGCCACCATGTTGTGCTTTGCATAATAGTCAGAAAGTACATAAGTGAGGTAATAAGACAACGCGGTCTTTCCACTTCCCTGTGTATGCCATACCACGCCAGACGTGGCACCCTCTTTCAACTGCTCACGAATGGCCAAAGACGCAAACATCTGTTGATAGCGCATGATATGTTTTTGATCGGTGCTCTCAATCTTGCCGTCCACTTCCTTTTCCATTTTTACATAGGCTATACCATACTTGATGAGGAACAGCAGACGTTCTGGGCTACACATGGATGTGAGTATACGGTTTGTGGGTGTATTCACATCAAGGTTGGTCTGATATTCAGGCGTGTGGTGAATCACCTGACAGTTGAAATCAGACAGTATGCGCTTTTCCTCGTCTTGCTTGATGCTGCCGTAGTGATATTCTTTTATAAACGGCGCAACAGGAAGACTTGATGGATTTTCCTCACGGAAACAGTTGAACGGAGCACTTTCTCTTGCAGCCGTACAATAGAATGCGCCCTGTATGGGCACTATACCTCCCATCGTGTCATACTCCATGTTGTTGGAGAATATCATAAGTTGAGTAATGTTGATGAAGCGACGGAACTTTCTGTTCGGGAAACGTTCAAGGTTCATCCGTTTACTCTCAGCCACCATTCCACCATGATTGTTTGGCTTCTTCACCTCAATGAAGCAAAGAGGCAAGCCATTGACAAACAGAGTAATGTCTGGACGGAATTCGTCCTGACCATTTTTGCAGGTTAACTCAGCCGTGAAATGGAACGAGTTGTTTTGTGGATTATCAAAATCAATCAGCCGTACAGGTGAAACCGTAGTAAGCCGTTTATAGAAAGACTTGCCAAGGTCATCATTCGTCAGTTCTTGCCTTATAGCACGTAATGTTTGCGCAAACTCTCCTTGTGCAGATGGATTCAATCGTTCAAACTGTTGTTTGAAAACATCAATAAGTATATTTGTGTCTGGGTCGTAAACACTACCAGCCATATCTTCACTGATTTTTCCGATATAGCCATACCCCAATCGTGTCAGATGCACCATAGCAGGCATCTGAACTCTTGTCGCTTCGTTGAACTTACTCATACCTACTTGCTAAACTTATTGGTAACCATTTTTATTTTAAGGCACATGTCCATAAGCCAGTCACACGCTTCATCCCATTTATCAGGATTGTTAATATCAAGATTCTTGCTTATAAGAAAACGACTTGCTTTCTTTGCATTACGCCACTCGACGGTTGCGCCTAAGAAATCTTCTATTTCTTTCTTGTTGTCTAATAGAGAGTTATAGATATTCTTGTTATCTGGAATATAAAGCCCTGCATTGATGTCGTTCTTTTGGAAATGCACCTCCATACAAAGATGATATTCAGAACTCCCAATACTCAAGTCGTACCAATTTTGGGGATGCGCTTTCCGCTTTCTAAACGTATGCGCAAAATTAGAATTGTTTTCCCAACGGTCAACAAAATATTGCCAGAATTGCATTTGCCGAGATTGAGTGTTGGTAATTGACACATTCTTCATGGCTTTAGCCCAATCATTTGGGCGTTCTACTATATTGAATTTTGGTGCAGGTTCACTATTGCCTATTTTCCAAACTTCAATTTCTATCAAGAAGAATGCGGAACTGTCATCCGTATGTTGGTTAAGCCATTCTATCGCTTTTTTATGTTCATCGCGAGCTTTTCTGACTATCCATATAATTACCTCCGCATCTTTTCCTGATGCATACGTTATAATTTTTCCCAAGTGGTCATGATTAGTTTCTTCCAACTGGTTTTCAATAACAACTTTTCTTCCAGTTCCTTCTTCTGTTGCAAACAAGTCAACGCTAAAGTCACCAACATTAGATTCTTGTTCTTCCAAAACAAGTTCAATGCCGATAGCATCACTCAATGCAGCAAGATTTTCCTCTTTGGCAAGCCAAGGGGTGAAATCATTTGCTTCATGTTTCCAAATTGAACGCAAGTCTGTTATTTGTTCTAATTTACCTAATTTCATGACCATTTGTTGTTTAATCAAAATTTATAATCTCACTTACGTTGACATCCAACAATTCTGAAATGCGTTTCAGTGTTGCTAAATCGGGTTGACTGGTATTTGTACACCATTTAGAAACAGTTGTTTGGTTTACATTAAGCTGTTCTGCCAACCATTTGTTGGTTTTCTTTTTCTTGACCAACACCAACTTAAGTTGATTCAAATCTTCCATGTAGCTGTAATTATAATGAATTTAACGCAAAGATAATGATTTTGTGTGGTAAACGAGCTGAATCTGTGAAATATTTAAATTATTATAACAGACTGCACTTACCAGAAATAATCTTCTCATTGATTTCAATCTTATGCCTACCAGTTGTGGTACGTAGATTCTTTCTGATGGTTTCAAGCGTAGAGTTTGCAAACCATTCGTTGAATGTGTGCATCACAAACAATGCAGTAGCATCACCTCCAATATTATATTGAAAGGCAATGTTCCATGCAAAGTTCTTCAATGCAATTTGTGTTACGGTGACTCGTCTTTTTATTCGGATGTCAGTTTGTGTGAGAGGCTGCTTGTTGGTGACGAAATATCGAACGCACTCACAAAGCTGGAATATCTCCGTTTCCTCAAAATCCAAACTCTTGAATGTGTCTTTTGTATATTTCAGCACAGCTTGGAGTTTCGCTTCATCGGCTTTTTCTTTTCGCTGCACATATTGCTGTTGCTCGTATTGATATTCTTGGTGGAACAGTTCCATTCTTTGTTTTTGGATATTGCCATCTTCAATATTATGCTTGTCCTCAGTCGCCCGAACTTTCAAGGATACACATTCTTGTTCGGACTCCTCTCTTTTGATAGTAGGTAGACAAAGAATTGATAGGGTCTTTAAGCAAGCATAGATTGCCACCAATATGAAAACCGAAACTTCCATAGGCATGACCACAGACTCATGCAGACGGAAAGCCACCATAGATGCCATAAGCACCATGGAACTTTCTATTGTCAGCGTGAGCAATATGTTTCTGTTTCTTGCCATGTCTATCTGTTTCTCGTTTTTGTTTGCAAAGGTACACTGCTTTTTCGTAAAAAACGAAAGATAAAAATAGACACGAGATGCGAAGTTCTTTGTATATCAACGCTTTATGATAACAAAAGCATACCATCTGCAAACAAGCGAATACGCAATGCAAACATCTGATAAGAACCGCCCCTACCATTAAAAATACATAATAATTCTTAAACATTAGATTACGCAGCGTATATGGGTATGCCAAGTAGCAACACCTGCATTATTGGCTTTGTAACAAATCATATTTGTACCATGTAATATATAAAGTACTGATTTTCAATGGTATTTATCTTCGAGGAGGTGAAGTAAGTTTGATTTTTAAGAATAGACATTCTGAATAAGAATAAATAATAAGGCGTACAACTGAAATCATATTGATTTTGGTTGTATGCCTTTTTTGTTACTAGCTGGAAGATTTTTTATTGTGGCTGGAATATAGGCTGGGAAATATCCCGTTCTCAAGTTTATCTTTCAGCCTTTATTGTGTTTACAGTCAGAGAGTTGCGCCGATTCTAGGAGATATGGCAGATTTTTTTGCGTGCAGAGTTATTGTATGTGTAGTAGTGTCTGCTTCTGTTTGCTGCCGTTTTATTTGTGTTCCTAACGATATTCTTGGCGTATGATAATACACAGATGAGAAAAATAGATAGAAAATTTTATACTTTAGCACAATAATGCGAATATAGAGTTCGTTGTATCTATGTATCTTTGCAACATTAAAATGGAGAAGTAATGCCAGCTAATAAAAATGCGATGACTCGATATAAGATACTTGACGAACTGCTTAGCTGTCGGTATCATAACTATTCGCTTGATGATTTAACAGAAGAAGTCAACAAGCGTCTTGCTGAATTGTATCCTGATACAAATGGCGTTGGACGTCGTACTATTGAGAAGGATATTTTCTACTTAGAATATGAGGGACCTTTCTTGGTAGAAATTGAACGTTATAGTGCTCCTGGTTATAATAGCGAGAAGCAGAAGTCATACAACAAACGCTGTCTCAGATATACAAGTCCCTCATTCTCTATTTTCAAGAAGGATTTGAGTGATGATGAGGAGTATCTGCTGAAAGAAGCACTTTCATTGCTTGGACAGTTCGAAGGACTTCCCAATTTGGATGCTTTGGAAGGGTTAAGACTCGGATTAGGTGTAAGAAAAAATGAAAGAAAGATAATATCTTTAACAAAGAATCCTTTGGAAAATTCCAATTTGCTTGGTGAACTTTTCACCACCATTTCACATCGACAGGTTGTGGAACTGCATTATCATAAGTTTTCTTCACCGCACACAGAGTTAACAGTCAATATACATCCGTATCTTTTGAAAGAATACAATCGACGTTGGTTTCTTATTGCAGCTGCAGAATCGGATGGGAAAATGCTATGTTTTCTCTAAAAAAGGAAATAGGAATAGCCAAAGTAATATGCAAACCTCTAGTATTAGTCTCCAAAACCGCACA
>UQHJ01000010.1 GCA_900540885.1 uncultured Prevotella sp. | reverse complement strand
CCTCACTGCTGCCTCCCGTAGGAGTTTGGACCGTGTCTCAGTTCCAATGTGGGGGACCTTCCTCTCAGAACCCCTACCCATCGATGCCTTGGTGGGCCGTTACCCCGCCAACAAGCTAATGGGACGCATCGCCATCTCATACCGATAAATCTTTAATTAAAACATCATGTGATATCCTAATAACATCGGGCATTAATCTTACTTTCGCAAGGCTATTCCTGAGTATGAGGCAGGTTCGATACGCGTTACTCACCCGTGCGCCGGTCGCCGCCTGAAGAAAGCAAGCTTTCTTCATCGCTGCCCCTCGACTTGCATGTGTTAAGCCTGTAGCTAGCGTTCATCCTGAGCCAGGATCAAACTCTTCATTGTAATATAATGTTTTTGTTTATTCTCTGTTTGTGCTCAAGACGCCTGTCAGATTTATTTCGCTTGGAATTGACAAGTGACTTTTTAACCCGAGACATTCTTTATTTGAATGCTCATTTGTCTCTTGTACTTCTCTACAAAATAGTTTTATGTAATTCTTGTCAAAGATCGTTTGCTTATCGTTCGTTCGACCCGTTATCAACACTGTGTTTGTTAGTGTTGTAGGCCTCATTTCTGATTTGCGAGTGCAAAGGTAGAGACTTTTTCATTACGAGCCAAATGTTTTTGGAAGAAATTTTTGAGAAATTTCTCCTCTAAATGCGTAAGTCGTTGTAAACCAACGACTTAAAGAATGAAACTTTTTTCAAACTTTTTTTCGCGGGGAACGAGTAACAAGGCAAAAGTACGCTCTCTGCTTTGAAGGAACAAATAATTAGGGCGAAAATTTTGCGTTTTGTGTTGCAGAACATAAACACACTTGTTTGCACGCGCATATACATATTATATATATGGGCGCATTGGGGGGGACATTAATTATCATGTAATTTATCGTTAATTATTCAAACTGCAATTAGGCAGACAATTTGCAGTTTATTTTGTCCTTAGCAAAGTTTTGCCGCGCGAGTGGTTGTATAGTACGTTCAAGTATAGTCATAGAGTAGTTCACTCGTCCCATTCTTCACAATTCCACGCCTTGCTATTTGAGAACGACATACTTGCGTCTAACTCTGTGTCACTATTAACTCCTATCTTTACAGGAGAAGAAGCCAACATACATAGAGGTTCTACATCCATACGCAGAGAGCGAGGGGCATTATAATTCTTTTTTGCCATTCGATTTTTACTGAATTTTAATTTAAGTAGGTATTCAAAATTAGTTTATATAATCATGTTCAAAATTAGTTGATATGAATTGGTGCAGTATTTCGTTCAGAAACATAGGTTTCATCGGCCACGTAGCCCGCTACGCTCCCTCTTCAACCTATGTTTCTGAACGAAATACTGCACCAATTCATATCAACTAATTTTGAACACCTACTTAAGTAGCGGGTATTCAATACTATTTTTCAAACACCCAACTACAAGTTTTATTTACCAATCAATATTTGCTTTTTACCATTTACAATCACCACACCACGTGCGTCATTCGGTGCACATTGACGTCCGTCAATACCATAAACCACAATGGGCTTTTGCGAATCAATGGTTGCGCCCTTGCATATCCCCGTTGTCGTAGCCGGGAAGTCCAACGACAATGCTGGCAGCGTAGCATTCCATTGCAAATATGCCTTATAGCGTCCTAACGTAGTGCCCACTTTGGCACGATAGAAAGCAGTTTGTTCGTTCATCGTGCCCAGCACGTATGCGTTGTCGTCTGAAGTTATGGTATAATCAGCCTTGTCATTAGCACGCAATAAGTTACCAGCCAAATCAGCCACCTTCATCGTACCCAAAGCCTTTTCCATATTGAATGTCTCCTTATCTGACGTTGTAGTCAACATAACACCCTCGCCTGCAGGAATGGCCATGCCTTCGGGCACTTCAGTCAACTCTGCCGAGTTGTCGGCCACACTCTTCACATACCATGCCTTCACACCTTCAGGCACTGCTGCATTAAAGGGAGCACTGAAAGTAGCCATGCGTTCTACCCCTTGCACCTGTTCTGCAACACTTGTAGTTACCTGTACTTGTGTAGGAGTTGCTGTATATACAGTAAATCTACGACGGAAGGTTTCCGCATTCCAACGATCCAACCAAGCGCCATCACGTTCAACATCCACATGCACTTCATAGGTTCCTTCGCCCAGTTGTGTAAGATCTATGGTGTTACGCGTTGCCCCTGTAAGGTCAGTCGATTCAGAATTATTGCGCGGAATTCCTACTTTGTAAGCCTTACTTGTGTAAACAGTTGCTCCCGTTGCTACATTTACCAAACGATAGCGAATTTGCGCATTGTATGTACCTTGTGTCAAATTTGCAGATCTTGCCGAAATACCCAAGGTTACCGTAGGCGACTGTGTTAAATCGAAATAATGGCTTGCAGCAGGTTCGCCCTTTTCGTCAAGCAAATTCACCGAGGTTACTGTTACTCGTCCTGTATAGCTACTCGGAAACACCTCAAGTAAGAAGTCCTCAGGAATGGCTATATCATAAATTGCTGGATTTTTTGTTTCGATGTTGTGGTTAAACTTCAACGACATTTTATATTTTCCTGCCTTAAGTGCATGCGACCCCGTTGTTCCTGAGTATGAGGTCATAAACTTCAGCAACCATTGCGTTGTATCTTGGCGTTGTGCCACCATGTGTGTAAGATATGCCACAGGTGCTTCATAAGTTTCGCCTTCTAAGTTCCCCGTTCCCGTAAACACCACTTGTGCCGCACCACGTGCTTGGTAACGACTTAAATTGGCAATATTCAAACAAATGCCAGCTAACTGACTGCTATACTCATAAGCAGGGGCAAACACCTCGGGCATACCCACCACCGAAAGATGAGGTTTGTTATCTGCCAGTACAAGAGTTACCTTTCCGTCTTTCACAATCATGGGCACACTGTTTCCGTTAATCATGTAGGTCCAATTTCCCCACTCGTCTTTATCTGCATTGAGCAAACGACGCCCCAACGGACGCAAATAATAAGTTCCGTTGGCAGGACCCTCTATTTCGCTCAAGTCAACTGCCATAAAACCATAGTCGTAGTTATAGGAGGTGTAATAGGTAGTCCATGTTTGCTTGGCCATAATGCTAAACACGTGTAAGCAAGTACCATCTTGTGCAAAGAGTCCAATGCCCACTTGTCCAGTATATGATCCATTTTCGTCTTGTGCCAAGTTACGCGCTCCCACTCCTTTTAATTGTGCTGGAATGCTTGATGAAGTTGTCCAACCTTCGCTCGCTTGGAATTGCAATCCTTGGTCATTGTTAATAGAGAGCACCACTGGCTTAGGACTTAGCGGCTCAATCACCCCATTGTTGGGATGCACAAATAGTGCCAATTGTTTTTCATAGTAACAACCGTCACTACCATAGCCACCACCTGCCACAGCGGCTGTGTTAATGTCAAAATAACCATCGTCTAATCCTGCCCAGCCCCAATTTACGTGTATCAAGCCATTTTCATCATAACCATCATACACAAAGGCATGGTCACCTCCCGTCATAAACACGGGGCAACCCATAGACAGTTCATTATATATGGCTTGCACAAATTCGCCACCAGGCAAAATATCTTTTTCTAACTGACGCACAGTACAGTCATAATATTTTTGCAAGGTATTCCACACCTTTCCTTCATCGCAGATTGTGCCATTCACGCCATAGGTTGCTCTTGCCAAATATCCTAAATCATACATCAATGCGCCCACTGCCTGAGCTTGTGTTTCATTATAGCCACCGTGACTATAGTCGTTAAGCATATTGTCCCAATCATATTGGTCGAGTCCTAAGGCACCTTCTCCTCTCTTGGCTGCAGCAGGACGTTGCATTGGCCACTTGTGAGCTGCAAGCACTTGTGCAGCAGCAGTGATCGCACAACCTGTGTAAGTAGGACGTCCTGAAGTACTACTTCTTGGGGTGTAATAGTTATAGGGATACTCCTGGCTCCATAGGGTGCTTACCAAGGGTTTTACATAAGCCTTGGGCGGTTTGGCATAGTTGGGTGTCACACTCACACTGTCTACTCTCACCGCCTCAACCGCACGTGTATAGCTTGCCAACAAGGCTGCGAGTGGTGTGGGCATATTTTGTGGGTCGAGTGAACCCCGGTCGCTATATCCTAACACACCTCCCACACGGTCATCAGCCGATACAATTACAAAGCCTTCACCATTTTCATTATTAAACATGTGCAAAGCTGGTTCTGCCACCTGTGCTTGTTTTCCTTTGCCCATTGCTGCAAGGGAAGCTGTCTCTACGCTTATGGGCGAAGACACATATTTTTGAGCCAAAGCCTTAGCCTTGTTTATGTCAACTGGACCAGCCTGAGCAGTTACTACTGCCAATGCCGAGATAATTAAAGTATATATTCTCATTGATTTAATTAAGTGTTTTGGGGGTTTAGACAACATCTTAGTAAGTAAGGTTCAAATTTAAAGAATTACTTCACTACGATTTTCTTTCCATTTACAATATAAACGCCAGGTGTTTTCATATTATTTACCTTGCGTCCCATCACATCATAAATCACAGAAGTTTTTGACGAAGCTACTTTGTTTAAGTGCTGAATACTAGTTACACTGCCGTCACCATTTTTGCTTATATTGCATACGGCAGCATTTTCCACTGCATTGGTTTTTGTGTTGAAAAGAATTGCCACCACTTGCAGTTTGTTGCGGTCTTGAATCAAGCTATATTGGCTTATATTATCGAATGTGGTAGTATGGGTTTGCACTTCATCGGCTTTCAACACACTGGGAAGGGAGTTTGCCACCCCATTGCGTATGCCTTGACTCACAATGGCTACGTGGTTAAAGGTTACCCCTTTCACATAATAATTGTAGAACACATAGTTTGCAGGGTCACGAAAGAAATCCATTTCGGGCGGTGCATCTTTATAAGTATCGCTCATGTAGTCGCTATAATTAGCTTCTTGCAACCAATTATCGTCCTTCAATCCGCTTGCGGTCAACACATAGCCTACGGCATAGGTATCCCCTTCTACGGGATTGGCACAAGGCTCTACTTCAGTGGTCACACTGATGTTGTTTCCCTTTTCGTCCCAAGTGGCTTTCACGTCTATGTTCATAAACGTCAAGTTGTTTTTCTCGCTCTCATACATACCTGAACCATCATAGCCCGCAATCTTATCTTTACGTGCACACCATACGGCAGGCAAATTGACTGCATAATCAGAAAGCATACCATTTTGATAGGCTGTGGTTGTTGCCAACTCATCACCTTTGTGAATGCTTATGGCTACCACATCATCTGGATGTTCACGGACAAGAGCTTCGGTTGCCACCATACCCACAGGACACCATTGGCACCACAAGGCGGTGTAATCTTCAATCAACACACGTTTGTGCGGCACTTTGTTTACCGTGCAACGAGTGATATAAGTAATTGGCGAAGAATATTCGTTGTAATCACCATTTACTTCTTTCACATGAAGCATTAAATCTACTTTTCCAAGCGAGGTGCCCACTGGAATAGGAATATTGATTTTACGTACTTCATTTACAGCAAGTGGCGTATCAAAGTTCAACGTAACAGGATCCGTGCACTCATGCGTATCCATGTTGCAGAGAGTATACACGATACTCTTCACTTCAGTATCACCCCAATTCATAAATTTTACAGGGGCAAACGCTTGAGAATCATTAAGTTTAACAAACACATTGCCAACTGTCATGGGGCTTACAGAGTTTTTTGCCAAACAGCCAATAGCCGCAAGCAAAAATAGCACAAATGATAGGAGGTACTTTTTGATGTTCATACTTTTAAAAGGTTGTTTGAGTAAATGATTAGTTAAGGTAGCTTTTATGTTCAAAGCAACACATGCTACAAAGCATGGCCTTTGAGCGTGTAAAGATAGTGAATAATGCATGGTTATACAATCCTCCCCCATTTTTTAATCATTTTCAATGTTAGTTAACAAGAAAGCAACAGTACCTATCCCCCTCACGCTGCAAATAGAGAAATCCTACTCCCTTAAATCATCTGACTTTTGCTGCTGTTATCTTTCGTCAAGCCTCTGTATATTAACATGATACAAATTCGTACTAAGTCCATGAGGTGCTATAAATAATCAAATTGATAGAAATTTAGTACTATCTACATTCTGCTTAGCTCCACATACATCCAAGACGTAACAGCCTGTATTTAAGCATTATAGCTCAAGATTTCAACATTGATAGTACAAAACCATTAAAAACTCAGATTGACTAGCAAATACATGAATATCAATACATCATGTATTGCCAACTTGGGACATCGGACCCCAAGTTGGCAATGCCGACGCGGGGACGCATCGCACACTGGAGAGGATACGTTACACGAGGTAAATTGCGCTCCTTACGCGCGCGTACGTAATATTTACCCTGAGACGTTTTTTTGTTTCATGTTTCATTTTTACAACACAACGCATTGATAATCAATAGTTTCAGAGTGCGAAACATTGGTATTCAATGTTTCATTCTTGATTTCAATGTTTCAGTGGTGTTTCTCCCATTGGGGTTTGAGTTCTCTCCCATTGAGGTTTTAAATCGCTCCCATTGGGTTTTGATTTTTCTCCGAGTGTGTTTTTGGAAAGGGGTGTGGTAAATAAAAAATGAAACTTTGAAACCAAAAATGAAACATCGAAACGCTATGTTTCACAACACGAAACATTTGATTTTCAATGAGTTGAAACATAAAAATGAAACATGAAAGGAAAAACGTCGGTGGTAAAAATATGTAAGAGATTTTGGAAGGAAATACCGGTATTTGAGTATTATAGAGGTTTTTGTAGAGGAGATTGGAGAAGATTAAAATCGCTTATGTAATAAGTAGGTGTTCAAGATTATTAAAATAATTTTGAACACCTACTTATTACATTAATCAAACAAATGTGGATTAGCTTGCAGAGCCTCAACAATGGCTGCGGGGGGACGCTGATTGAGGAGTTCGTGCTTCATCCAATCCATATAGGGAGCTACGTGTTGGAAGAATTGGTGATAGCCTTGACAGAGGTAGTTGAGACCAGGTTCACCATCAGCGGTATGGGCGAAACGATTTTTAGGACATTCTCCATTGCAAGCAAAGAGATACTCACATTCGCGACACTGACGGGGCAAAGACTTTTGTTTGGCTTGACCAAATGTCTGCTGGCGAGGAGAATACATCATGTCGATGAGAGAATCCGTCTTGATATTGCCCAACTTATACTGCGGGAAGACGAAGTGGTCACACGAATAAACATCGCCATTCCACTCTATCGCTCCCGCATGACCACACGTTTGGGCCAAAGTGCAAATACCCGGCTGCTGACCAACCCAATTGGCAAGGGTGGAGTCGAAGAGCTGAATATAATAGTTGCCGACATCATTGCGCACCCATTCATCGAATATAGTGCAAAGGAAGTTGCCCCACTGCTGAGGGGTTACACTAAACTCCATGATTCCGCCTTCGCCAGCCTCATCGACGGCGGCAAGGGTGCGGCCGTCGGCATGCGGTTGTATGCGTTCGACGATTGGGGTGAACTGTATGTAATGGCAGCCGATTTCTTTGAAGAAGTGATAAAAGTCGAGTGGATAGTCGGCATTGAAGTCGTTGACTACGGCTAAAGCATTCCACTCTACCCCATGCTTGTTGAGCAAACGAATGCCTCGCATTACTTGATTGAACGAGGGGCGTCCGCCACGATTACGACGATATTCGTCATGAAACTCTTGTGGGCCGTCAATGCTTACCCCTACGAGCCACCCTTCGCTACGAAAGAACTCACACCACTCGTCGGTGAGTAAGGTGCCATTGGTCTGAATGCAGTTGTCAATGGTGCGACCTGCAGCATATTTGCGTTGCAACTCCACTACTTTTTTATAGAAAGCAAGGGGACGCATGAGCGTTTCGCCTCCATGCCAAGTGAAGAGCACTTGTGGCATGGTTTGCGCTTCGATATAGTCGTGAATAAACTTCTCGAGCAGTTCGTCGCTCATTACTTCGTTTGGCGAGTCGGCATAGAGTTTTGACTTTTCGAGATAGTAACAATACTTACAAGCTAAGTTGCAACGTGAGCCAGCTGGTTTGGCTAAGAGATATAGGGGGGAAGAGAAAGGGGTGGCTAACATATATATAAAGACATGAGACAAGATTAACTGGGGGGCAGGTCTCTGGCTTGCGAATTGAGAAATCAGAAATTAAGCTCTTTTTCTCAATTTCGCAGACAAGAGGTCTGCCCCCAGTTACTGCGATGTTTACTACGATTTGTCTACTTCATTATTGTGCATAGCCTAACTTGGCTAAGACTTCGTTGCTGATATCGATACTGGGTGAGGCGAAGATGATACCTGTATCTGAAGCGCGATCGAGAATAAGTTGGAAGCCACGAGCGGTGGCTATACCTTTCACGGCATTATAAATCTCGTCTTGAATGGGTTCAATAAGGCTTTGACGCTTCTTATAGAGTTCACCTTCGGGGCCAAAGTACTTCTTTTTGAGGTCGGCAGCCTCTTTTTCTTTATCAACGATAGCCTTCTCGCGTTCTTTCTTTTGCGCATCGCTTAGGAAGACGCTTTCATTTTGATAGTTCTTATACAAAGTCTGCGCCTTCGTGTTGAGTGCTTCAACCTCAGCTTGCCATGACTTAGAGGTTTGGTTTAACTGTTCGTTGGCACGTTCGTAAGCAGGAATGTTGCTGAGGATATATTCCATGTCGACAAGTGCGAACTTTTGTGCCTGTGCTCCAATGGTAGTGCAAAGCATAATCAGTGTGAAAATAATCTTTTTCATAATCTATTACTATGATTTTATTGTATTATAGGGCAAATATAAAGATTATATTTGTTACACCCAAACGTTGGTTTTAAGCTATAATAAAAAATAACATAGCCTAGATCAAAAGATTTAAATAGCCTACCAATAGGTGCAATATCCCTACTATCGGCTCTCACACACATTTGCGCCATAAAATAAAGGAAAACAAATATTGTATAGATGTATAAGGCTCCATAACGCATCGTGTGGGTAGGCTCGGTTTTATAAACTGCAAATTGGGGTCTATGTTGATTCGTGTGGGTAAACTGCAATTTATCGGCCTAATTTTTGGGGGGCGCGTCCTCACCTGGGGGCGACGCGTCCCCGCGTCGGTATTTGCTTGTCAAGGCTCGATGCCTTGACAAGCAAATGCTCTTCTATTTAAAGCATTACCATGTTGGGGCCTCGAGCCCCAACATGGCAATACCGACGCGGGGACGCGTCGCCCCCAGGTTAGGACGCGTTCCCCCAAGTGGCCGATAAATTGCAGTTTACCCACACGAATCAACATAGCCCCACAAATTGTCTGCCTAACGAGAATGAACATTATTTTTTTCGTTAATGTTCATTCTCGTTAGGCAGACAAATTGTAGTTTATAATTCTGGAACGATGTTAGAATTCTTGACCAATGATGAAGTGGAACTGCGAACCACCGGCACGCTTGCCTGTGTAACCACTGATGGTCTTTTGGAAACCGTAGGCCCAGTCAATACCCATCAAACCAACCATGGGCAAGAGGATACGTACACCGACACCGGCTGAACGCTTCATGTTCAAAGGATTGAACTTCTTGACGTCTTGCCATGCGTTACCGCCTTCAAGGAAGGCAAGAGCATAGATAGACGTTGACGTCTCGAGCATCAAGGGGTAACGCAACTCTAAGGTCATACGGCTATAAGCATAGGCATCGCCATAGTAGGAGTTGTTACCTGAGAGTGAACCGTTCTCGTAACCACGTAAGGCAATGGTCTCGGTAGCGTAGCCAGAATAACCCGACATACCGTCACCACCGACGTAGTACGTTTCAAAGGGTGACTTCTTATGCTGATTGTAAGCGCCAAGAATACCAAATTCTACACGCGTCATCAAGACAGGTGCCTTGACGGCACTTGAGAGGGCAGTGAAGTTGCGGAACTTCAGCTTCCACTTGTGGTACTCAATCCAACGATACTTCTCTTGCATCTCCTTCTGGTAGTTAGCACTCTGATAATTATTGGCTAACTTCTCGTAGTTACGACCGTCCCACAGTGAGTAAGGCGGTGTGAAACTTACTTGGAAGAGGAAATCTGAACCCTTACGTGGATAGAAGGGGTGGTCGGTAGAGTTGCGCTGCAATGAGAGCGAGAGGTTGATATTGTTACAATTACCGTCGGTAATCAAGAAGTAGTTCCACGACCTCAACATATAGCGTGTATAGTTGAGTTCGGCCATGAACGTAAAGTAGTCATCAGGCCAGCGAAGGCGCTTACCAAAGCCGAGGCTGAGGTTGACCATCTTGACGTACTTATCGGGGTCGTAAGCATCGGTATAGTAGTTAGAGCTTGAACCGTAGCCGTAGGCGTAGTTATAATAGTTATTATAATAGTTCTGATTGATGAAGTTAGAGTTTACATCGCTCTGCTTACTATACGAGATAGAGAACGAGAGTTGGTTGGGGCGCTTGCCGCCTAACCACGGTTCGAGGAATGAGAGACCATAGTTCTGATAATATGTACCATTGGTCTGTACTTGGAGTGAGAGCGTTTGGCCGTCGCCTTGTGGAATGAAGCCTGCACGTTTGTAACCTTTCTTGAAGAGGTTCTGCACAGAGAAGTTGGTAAACTTCAGTCCTACACGTCCTACGATACCCGTTTGTCCCCATCCGGCAGAGAGTTCGATTTGGTCGCCACCCTTTGAGGTGAGTGGATAGGTGAGGTCAACCGTACCGCTAACAGGGTCGGGTTTGATACCACTTTGGCCGAACTGAGACTGTAGTGCTTCGGGGTCGAACTGGTTCATCTGCGCGAGGTCTTGAATAGAGCGCTTGATGTTATCCATTGAGAAGAGGTCGCCTGGCTTGGTGCGCAACTCACGACGGATAACGTTCTCATAGACGCGGTCGTTGCCCGAAATGCGTACTTGGTTGAAGGTAGCTTGTTGACCTTCGCGAATGCGCATCTCAAGGTCGATAGAGTCGCCTACAACGTTTATCTCGACGGGGTCGAGGCGGTAGAAGACGTAACCATTGTTGTAATAGAGATTGCCCACAGCGTCGTCGTCTGTGTTCAAACGCTTATTCATAAGTGTTTGGTCGTACACGTCGCCGTTCTTCATCTGCAAGATGCGCTGTAGAAGGTCAGAATTATAAACGGTGTTGCCCACCCATGATATATTACGAATGTAGTACTTCGTGCCTTCGTAGACGTTCATATAGACGTTTACGTGTTTGTCGTCAACCATCTGTACGCTATCGGCTGTAATCAAGGCATCACGATAGCCCCATGAGTTGAGTTTTTCGACGAGGAGGTCTTTATCCTCCTTATACTTCTCGGGCAAGAACTTCTTGGAACGGAACAGATTGATAAGGCTCTTCTCGTGCGTCTTTTTCATCGCTTTCTTTAGCTTTGCCACATGTTTGGGGTCAGCACCTGTAATAAAGATTTTGCTTACCTTTATCTTTTCGTTCTTGTTGATGTTGATATCTACCAACACACGGTTGTCGCCCGTAACGTCCTCACGCTGTACGATATTTACTTCACAATTCTTGAAGCCCTTCTCTTCGAAGTGCTTCTTGATATAGTGTTCAGCGCGGTTGACCATATCGGTGGTGATTTGGTTGCCGGGCTGGAAGCCGATAATCTTTTCGCAGTCTTCGCGCTCTGACTTTTTCACACCCGTATAGCGAATGCTTGAGATACGCGGTTGAGCCGTAAGTTTAACGTGTAGATAAGCCTTGCCGTCGACAATGCTATCGGCTACAATCTCGACGTTAGAGAAAATCTTTTGATTCCAATAACGGCGCACGGCTTCACTAATGTCGGGTCCTGGAATTTCGTAGCTTCGACCCACTACCAAGCCCGATATATTGAGCAAATAGTCTGCGTCATAGCCCTTCATCTCATCAACGGTGATGCCGCCCAACGTATAGCGGGGGTGATTAGCCGTATAAGTGATGACGGGCATATTGGCATTATTGTCTGCTGCATCGGTCTGTGCTTGTATAGCTCCTGTTGATAACAGGGCTGCAGCCAGCGTGAGCAGTATGCGTGAGGTATATTTCATTTATTGGGATTAGGGGGTTATTGGGATTATGTTGGGGTTAGGGGGTTACGTTGGGGTTAGGGGTTAAGAAGTTGGTATTACACTTGAAACATATAAGCCTCAACCCTTACACACTAACCATATTCGCACATTAATTTTTTACCTGTTCACTTGTCTTGCCATATCGGCGTTCACGATTTTGGAACCATTCAATGGCCTTGCAAAGGTCGGCCTCGTGAAAGTCGGGCCAGAAAGTGTCGCAGAAATAGAACTCTGTGTAAGCACATTGCCACAACAAGTAATTACTCAAGCGTACCTCGCCTCCTGTACGGATAAGCAAATCGGGGTCGGGCATAAAGTTGGTAGTCAAATGGCTACTGATTGTCTGCTCGGTGATGTCCTCTGGTTGGAGTTTGCCTTGCTTCACCTCGTCGGCCAATTGGCGTACCGTATTCGTTATCTCCCAACGCGAACTGTAGCTCAAGGCGATGACCATAGTCATGCCCGTATTGACCGAAGTGCGTTCTTGGAGTCCGAGAATAGACTCGCGCACTACTTCGGGTACGCGGCTCAAATCGCCAATGATACGAAGGCGCACATTGTTATTCATAAACAGTTCCTCCTCTAACGAGGTAAGAATAAGCGACATGAGCGCGGCTACCTCGTCGGCAGGACGATTCCAATTCTCGGTGGAGAAGGTATAAAGCGTCAAGAACTTCACGCCCATGTTTGAGCACGCTGTGGTAATTTCGCGCACAGCTACGACGCCCTGTTGGTGGCCCATGCTGCGGTTCATGCCGCGTGCTTTGGCCCAACGTCCGTTGCCGTCCATGATAATGGCAATGTGGGCAGGAATTCTTGAAGTGTCGAGTTGCATTTCTCTATGTATAATAATGATTAGTCTTTGTTACAAGTGGGGCATCGGGGATTGAGGTCGTAAGTGAGCGTGAGGGTAAGAGCCGAATACACGTCTTTATTACGAAACAACTCTGACTTAATGCCTAAGGGGGCAGATAAGCCGTCGAGCTTGTCACTTAGGCTAAAGTGTACCAAATAGTCCAGACCTAAATTGAGTCGGGGAGCCACTTTGTATTTTACGCCCAATCCCATGGGAATGTTTGCCGTAAAAGCTTTGCCAGCTGCGCCATAGGTAAGGCCGAAACCCATTTGTACGTAAGGCACAAGGCGACAGTAGCCGCGATAGTCGCGTAGGTAGCCATAGGGCAAAAAGTGAAGTTCGTAAAGTGCTGACACGTCATAGATGCCCTTATTCACTTCATAGCTCAGCCTTTCTGTTCCCGTAGCATTGGGGTTGGCAGGCAAGAAGGGTTTCATACCTTGTGTACTGCCCTTCATTTGGTTATAGGTGAACTGCGTCTTAACGGCCATACGCGGATTGAGCGGGAAACGTGCTATCAGTGCACCAGCGAAACTCATTTTGCTGTCAACATCCGTCTTATTGAGACTTGCCCCTAAGCCAGCGCCTAACTCTAAGCGATAGAAGTTGTCATCTTGCTGTTGGGCTTGCACACGAAGAACTGCGAACAGAAGTAGGAGACACAGATACAACTTCACGCCCCTCATTCTATTGAACAAGGAGGCGCATGAAGTGATATGTATATTCCTTAATCTGTTCACAATCTTACAATTTGCTAATGTGCTAATTTGCTAATGTGACCCTCTGTAAATTATTCAGCATTTACACACTGAAACATTCAATTCGCACATTTGCACATTCACACATTTGCACATTTCCTACGCATTTGCACATTACTCACCCATTGCCAAACGGTTAATGCGCCCTTTGTAAACGATACCTGTTCCGCTGCAGATAACCCATATATATTGCTCGCTATCTACCGTAACGGCTAAAGCCTTCACGCCAGTGAGCGTGGGATGTGGTAACTCATTTGCCTTCCATGTGCGGCCATTGTCTTGACTCGTATAGAAGGGGGCCATTGTACCTTCTGTTGTTGTACCTGCTAAAATGGTGCTACCGTCGTAGGTGAACAAGTTGACATTACTCAACTTAGGACAAGCGTATTCGCCCAACTCCTCTGTTTGGGGAATGTACATCCAAGGATAGCTGAATGAGCCCATCGCATCAAAGTCGCGTTTCCACACTGCCATGCCGTCAGCATCGCTACCTACCATAATGGCCATGTAACCATTCTTGTCCGTACGCGATTGCAAGGTAGTGAAAGCCAGATTATGTGTGGGGAGATGGCCTTCTGTATCGATTTGGCTCAAGCGCCACGTTTGGCCATCAGCTGAAGCGTACATCTTGCCATCAGCTACGCCATAAATACTGTCTGCTACAACGGCTGCAAGCGCATCAAAACGTTGTGAAGTGCTGACTGCTGTCCAATCGTTTAAGCCCGTAGCAGAAGTGATGAGTTGGCCATTAGCCAAGGCATAGAATTGGCCTTTGAAATATTGCACCGAACGAACGTTGAAGTGGGTCAATCCTGCAATATTGATAGCACTATCGAAGTGAGCATCAGCCGTTTCGGTTTGTACCACTTGTGTTGTACCGTCAGCACGTTGACCAAAGACGTATAAGGCCCCGCCCACGCTCAAGGCTTTGCTCTCTACGAACGAAGCAATGTCGCTCAACGGATTATTAGCCACTTGCGTCCAAGCCAATGAATCGGGATTTTCCTTGTACACACGAATATCAACCGTATAAGTGCGCTTTGATACGCCGTCGTTAGCATGCACCGTTACCTCACGCGGCACACTAAAATCGGTGCTATCGGTCGGCGTAAAGATTGTATCATTGCCTGTACTTAGGCTCTTGATAGAAAGCGTACCAGTGTTAACCATACCCTTCTCGGCAAACACGAGTTTATCTGTGCGCGTACCTTGGGGTAGGTATTCAGGATTGTAGATACGATAGTTTACTTGGTCAATATAGAGGCTGTAAGCACCGCCTGTTACCGTATATATATAAGTAGTATCAACGCCCGCACTTGTCTTGGCCTTCACCTCACGCTTCAAATTGCCGAGTGTGGCAGATGTAATGATGCAATCGCGCGACACCTCTACCTCGCTGCCACTGGTCGATGTGTCACACGCCGTAAAGGCCATGCTGGTAAGCACGGCCACGATTAACGTCCATATCGAGTATTTCTTCATGTCGTAGTTTTTCTGTTTGGTACTATTATCACCTTATTTTGCAACTTACAAAATAGTAGATACTGCGTGCAAAAATACGTACAATTTCTTTATTAGGAGTATTTTCACCGAGTTTTATCTTGTTTAAAAGTTTTTTAGTAGGGCTTTATCTGTTTCTCGTCATTGGCTGCTGTGGATAGATGAGCAGCACGTTACGAGAGGAGAAGTAACGCTCTATTTGATCGGGTAGACGCTCCAAATAATTATGGTAAGAAAGCGAGCCACGACGTGCACAGACAAATATCATCAAATGGTCTTGACGTGAATTGTGAGCCAAAGAAACGAGGTCGTTCCACGATTTAAAATCACAGTAAAGTACGGGGAGGCCATTGTGTTTCTCGTCAAAGTAGCGTTGCATGGCAGTAAGCGTGACTGGAGAAGAATAAACGCTTATACCACAAGCCATCTGACGCATGAGCAATGCTACACGATCCATCCACCGAGCAAAGCCTTGTTCAAACTCTGCCTTATTGGGCACCAAAAGTTGAATACGCCCTACAGTATTGAGCGGTATCATAGAACGAAAGATGAATATCTGACGATCAATCTTTGCCAAAAGGTCGGTACTTAATTTACCATAAAAGGAGTCGGAGATACGCGCTTTCTGGTGCAGACCTAACACGAGGTCACTCACTCCGCGCTCCGTTATGGTGTGTGAAATACCACTCACGACATTGACCGACCAACGTTGGTAAGTCTGGATACGAATATTGGTGGCCGCAGCTAACTTTACAGCGCGTTCGAGCTGTTCTTCCCCACTCTGGCGGGCTGAAGGATCATTCTCCAACACGATATTGAGAGCGATGATAGGAGCTACGGAATGAGGAGTGCGCAACATGAGTGAAAGCTCGACTAAAGGCCCCACCATATTGGGGTAATTTAAGGCCATCATAATGCGGTCGGGATTTTCATCAGCCACAGGGGTAGATTTCGCTATGGTTGCTACCCGCTGATGAACAGCCATTTGACGTGCCGTATTTTCGGTTATCAACGAGCTCACCACGCAAGTGACTAATATCAACACCATAGCACCATTGAGCACGTCTTCCCCCAAGAGGTGCGTCCCGTTAGGCAAAATGATTTTATATCCTACCAATACAACAGCTAAAGTGGCGGCTGCACGAGAACCTGTTAAACCGAACATGAGTTTGCGCTCATCAGCCGACATACGGAAAACCTTCTGTGTGGTAAACGAGGCTAACCATTTGCTAACCAATCCTACGACTACCATTACGCAAGCTGCCAGAATGGCTCCTTCGTGTTCAATGAGCGCACCTAAATTAATAAGCATCCCCACTCCTATTAAGAAATAAGGGATAAATAAGGCATTGCCAACAAACTCAATATGGCTCATTAGGGGAGACGACGGAGGTATCAGACGATTGAGAACCAAACCAACCAAGAAGGCTCCTAAGATACCTTCCATTCCCACCAATTCCATAAGTCCAGCTCCTAAGAACACCATTCCGAGTACAAACACGTATTGCACAACGCTTTCATTATACCTTCGAAAGAACCACCTACCGACACGTGGGAAGACATATATAATAATAGCACCAAGCAATATTACTTTTACAACCAACCATACCCAATACAAGCCTGTCACATGTTCCTTAAACATTCCTCCTACTACGGCTAACACTAATAAAGTAAGCGTATCGGCCACAATTGTTCCCCCAACGGCTATACTTACACTCTTGAGGCGCGAGAGGCCATAGCGCAGCACGATGGGATAGGCTATGAGCGTATGTGAAGCATACATCGCAGCTATCAATACAGACGCTGCTATACCATACCCTAATAAGAAGCTGTTGGCCACATAGCCTATCAGCATTGGTATAGCAAAGCTTAACAAGCCTAATGTCAAGGCACGTCCCTTGATACGCTGCACATCTTGCAGGTTCATCTCAAGTGAGGCCAAGAACATGATATAATAAAGTCCTACCTTACCAAAGAGTTCGAAACTACCATCACGCTCTAACACACCAAACCCATGGGGGCCAATGAGCACTCCCGCAAATATCATTCCCACAATTGAGGGAATGCGCAGGCGCTCTAACAACATGGGTGCAAAAAGGATAATGCACAACACGATGAGAAATATCCAAGTAGGGTCGGTTATCATTTGCTTTTCTTTTTGGAGTTAACAAGTTGACGAGTTGACAAGTTGACAAGTTGACAAGTAAGTTACATATTATGTTACTTTGTTGTAATCGTCATGGCGAAGCAATCTACTTGTTAACTCGTCAACTAACAAGTCTGCTCATCAACTGTCGTTCGCTGCAAAATTGCAAAAAAACTGCCATTTAGCATAAAATACTGCATACAAATCGCCTAAACGCGCCCTGTTTCACAGATTTTTGTGTAATTTTGCAGCCAAAGAACATGCTTACGTTCTGTAATTAAATAAATAACGATAAAAACAAAATGACACATTTAAGTATAGTTATGCAATAAAATGAATAACAAAAGATACTTAATGTGTAAAAAAACAGATAAAAGACAAACAAATGAATGTAGCTATCGTTGGCGCCAGTGGTGCCGTAGGCCAAGAATTTTTGCGCGTATTGGCCGAACGCGATTTCCCCATCGACAATTTGTTGCTCTTCGGTTCTACCCGTAGCGCAGGCACAAAATATACCTTCCGCGGTAAGGAATATACCGTAAAATTGCTTCAACACAACGACGACTTTAAAGACGTTGACATAGCCTTTACATCAGCTGGCGCTGGCACTTCAAAGGAGTTTGCCGAAACGATTACAAAGTATGGTGCAGTGATGATTGACAACTCTTCAGCCTTCCGCATGGACGAAGAAGTGCCCCTCGTTGTGCCTGAATGCAACGCTAAAGATGCATTGACTCGTCCTCGTGGCATCATTGCCAACCCTAACTGCACTACTATCATGATGGTAGTTGCCCTACAAGCTATTGAGCAGTTGAGCCACATCAAGCGCGTACACGTGGCATCTTATCAAGCTGCCAGCGGTGCTGGCCAAGCTGCTATGGACGAACTCGTGGAGCAATATCGCCAAGTTTTGGCAAACGAACCTGTAACGGTCAACAAGTTTGCCTATCAGTTGGCCTTCAACGTAATTCCTCAAATTGACGTCTTCCAAGAGAATGGTTATACAAAAGAGGAAATGAAGATGTACAATGAGACGCGTAAGATTATGCACTCTGACGTACTTACTTCAGCTACTTGCGTTCGTGTACCTTCTTTACGTTCACACTCTGAAGCCATTTGGGTAGAAACGGAGCAACCTCTCGAAATTGATACTGTAAAGCAAGCCATTGCTGGTGGTGAAGGTTTGGTCTTGATGGACAACCC
The DNA here is from genome assembly GCA_900540885.1 of uncultured Prevotella sp. Classification (GTDB taxonomy): domain Bacteria; phylum Bacteroidota; class Bacteroidia; order Bacteroidales; family Bacteroidaceae; genus Alloprevotella. The sequence continues at coordinate 30,000 of UQHJ01000010.1, read as the reverse complement.
CGAAAAGAAAGAATACCCCATGCCATTGTTCTTGGCTGGCAAAGACCCCGTTTACGTAGGTCGTATTCGCAAAGACTTGGCTAATCCAAACGGCATTACACTTTGGTTAGTAAGCGACCAGATACGTAAAGGCGCAGCACTCAACGCTGTACAAATAGCTGAATACCTTATTAAGGTAGGCGATGTAAAATAAGAGTAAACCTTTTATTGTAGGGGTGTTCTAAAAACAAGATTTTTAGAACACCCCTACAATCGTCTTCATACCATAGGGACATTTGTCTGCCTAATTGGGGGGCGGGTTTGTAACCCGCGGCAGCAGCATGCTTTGAATATCTACCTATTGTCGCTAAGCGACTATAAGCAAATATTTACAACATGCTGCTGCCGCGGGTTACAAACCCGCCCCCCCAATTAATGTCAGAGCATCAAGTTAGGCGGCACCACAGCAAAGCCAAATGAAAAAATTCTTTTTTCATTTGGCTTTGCGTTCGGTTTGCACTAACTTTGCCCCTTGATATTGATATATTGTATGAATTTAATTGTAGACATTGGCAATTCGTCAGCAAAGGCTGCCGTGTTTCATAACAACGAGATGGTGATGCGTAAACGACTGAACGCTGACATCGTTGATAACATTGCAATGATTGCTGCCGACTACGACATAGATGCCTGCGCCTTCTCGTCAGTGGGCAAGCCACGCCCCGACGTGGCTGCGGCTATCCTTCACCTCGTGCCAGGAGCACTACATGTTACAGGGACTACCAACACACCACTTATGTGTGACTACCTTACTCCCGAAACGTTAGGTGCTGACCGATTGGCAGCAGCTGTGGGGGCAGCTTGTTGTTGTCCTAACACCGAACTACTCATTATCGATGCAGGCACATGCATTACCTACGATTACGTGAGCGCTGAAGGACATTACCTCGGTGGCAATATATCATTAGGATTGGGCATGCGACTACGCGCACTGCACGAGCAAACGGCTCTACTTCCACTCGTAGCAGCCGACGGCAACGTACCCACCATTGGACGCAATACGCACGAGGCCATTCGCTCTGGCGTTATTCGAGGCATGGACTTTGAAATCATGGGGTACATTCGTCGCATGTGGCAACAACACCCCAAAGCACGCATTTTCGTAACTGGTGGCAATGGCTACCGATTTGCACAAGAAGCTGAGGTTGACAGAAATGATGCCTTAGTCGAGATTGGACTTAACTGCATTTTACAGTATCAAAATAGATGACTACACGCAACAAATATTTAGCCACCGCACTCTTGGCGGTACTTCCGTTTTGCGCCTTTGGCCAAACAAATGGTAGCAATTCGCCTTACTCACGCTACGGTTTTGGCTTGTTGAGCGATGGTGCCAATGCCTTTAATAAGAGCATGGCGGGTACAGCGTATGGTATGCACAACGGCAAAGAACTGAATACGAAGAATCCGGCCTCATACGCAACTATCGACTCGCTCACCTTCTTATTCGACTTAGGATTATCACTACAAAATGGCAACTTCTCGCAAAATGGGTCAAAAACGAATGCCAAAAACACGTCGATTGACTACATCACAGCGGGCTTTCGCATTGCTCCACGTATGGGTATGTCGTTGGGCATTATGCCTTTCAGCACCATTGGTTACAAGATGATCAATACGCAGTCGAAGCAGATGGAGAATGGACTGACCGAAATGACACAGACCAACACGTTCTCTGGCGACGGCGGACTGCACACAGCCTACATAGGTTATGCTTGGGCTCCCGTAAAAGCACTTTCGCTGGGTGTAAATGCGGGTTACCTTTGGGGCGACATTGAACACAAGTCGGTTATGAACATTTCAGGTACTACCGCTAGTTCGTCTGACGTTCCTACTAGCACACAAACCTACAGTGCCGACATTCGCTCCTATAAAGTAGACTTTGGTTTGCAAGCCGATATTCCTATTAATAAGAAAAATAAGCTAACATTAGGTGTTACTTACGGCTTAGGTCACGACATCAATCGTAATGCCTCTTATAACGTGCGACGTAGCACCTCTTCATCAGTGGTGAGTGATACTACATACACCTGTAAGAATGCTTTTCAGATGCCTCACACCTTGGGCGTAGGTTTGACATGGACACTTAATGATGCCCTACGCGTGGGTGTTGACTACACTTGGCAGAAGTGGAGCAACGTGAAGTACCCAACAGTTATCACCAATAGCGACCGCACCTTATCATACGTTGCGCAAAAGGGATTTTTCAACAACGCTCACAAGGTCAGCCTTGGCGCTGAATACATTCCTAACGAGAGCGGACTACGCTGGCGCGAACATGTACGTTACCGTGCAGGTGTGGCATACGGCACTTCTTACACCAAAATCAATGGCAGCGAAGGTCCACACGATTTCTTGGCTAGCATTGGTGTTGCATTGCCGATCGTCAATCTTTACAACAATCGCACATTCATTAACTTAGGTGTACAATACGAACACGTGAAGCCCAAAATAGCTGGACAGATTACTGAAAACTACATTCGCTTTAGCATCGGTATCAACTTCAACGAACGCTGGTTCATGAAGTGGAAAGCTGAGTAGGAAATGCGCGAATGAGGAAATATGCAAATATAAAATTTGAGTTTTGATACAACACAATCTACATATCAAACGTCTATTTGGCCCCTTGTTGCTGCTTCTAAGCATTTGCTTGGCAGCGGCTTGCAGCAATGAAGCACCACCAATGGGGGCTCGCGTTGTAAATCGCGATTCACTGCCTGTTATGACCACAAGGGGCGTGTCAAAACTCATTACCGACTCTGGCGTGGTACGTTACAAGATTATAGCTGAAGAATGGCGCGTTTATGACCGCACCACCCCACCCCGTTGGGAATTTCCGAAGGGACTTTTCTTAGAACGATACGACGACAAGTTTAAAGTTGACATGCGTTTCTGCGCTGATAGTGCTTGGCTTTACAATCAAAACTTCTGGAAGTTGAGAGGACACGTAATGCTTGACGACAAATCGGCTCAGAGCCGCTTGCGTACGGAAGAGTTATATTGGAACATGCAAACGGGCGAACTCTCGTCTAACGTACACACCTTCCTCAAACAACCTCAACAAGAAATAGAAGGCAACTGGTTTCGCGCCACCATACGCAATGGACACCCCACACAGTATCACGTAAAGCAATCACGTGGCTTTATGCCTATGAACGAAGGTTTCACTACAGGAGGTGGCACAGCGCAGCCAACTAACACTGCACAACATAACGACACAACGTCTACCCCCCAACGCAGTGCCCCCACCAGTCGTCCGAAAAAGATTGACCTACAATAAATTAATCGTAACAAGCGACTCCTTTGTTTCTCATTTATAAGGATTTACCAAAAAATAAAGCACTTACTCCGTGTAAGTGCTTTTTTTTATCTAACTTTGCGCGTCACAAAGTACACTGAAAAAATAATAATAAAAACAATAAATAATAAATTAAATGGCAGCATTACAAACAATTCGAAGCAAAGGTGCACTGCTCGTTGGTGTGTTGGGCTTAGCCCTCTTTGCTTTCATTGCTGAAGAGTTCGTTCGTGCCTTTGGTATCTTAGACGGCATGGACAAGAACAATGTCGGCATCGTATGTGGCAATAAGCTCTCCATTCAAGACTTCCAACAGATGGTCGAAGAACAGAGCGACATGACCAAACTGCAAATGCAAATGCAGGGTCAAGATGCCAACCTTAGTGACGAACAAATGGAGCAAATCCGCGAACAGGTTTGGCAACAGTTCGTTCAAAAGTCAGTTATCGAGAGCGAGTGCGACAAACTCGGCCTTACTGTAACTGACGGTGAAGTGCAAGAAGCCCTCCGCGAAGGTAACGCACAAAGTTTGGCCGTAATGGCAAGCATCTTCCGCAACCAGCAAGGTCGCTTTGACTTCACACAAGTACAAGAGTTCTTGAAGAACTACAACAAGACCATTCAACAAGCACAGCAAGCTAACAACGGTGACGCTATCGAACAGTTGCAAAACATCAAAAAGATGTGGGACTTCACCGAAAAGCAATTGCGCGACGAGTTGCTCTCTAACAAGTATAACATGCTCTTCGCCATGGGATTCGTTTCTAACCCCATCGCTGCTAAAGAGAACTTTGACGAGCGCAACATTCAGAAGAACGTTGAGATTGCCGCCCTTCCCTATAGCGCTATTAGCGATAAGGACATCAAGGTGACTGACGATGACCTCAAGGCTGCTTACGACGACTTTAAGGAGAACTTCTACTCTCCCGCTCCTACACGCGACATCAAACTCATCGATGTCAACGTAGTAGCCAGTGCTGCCGACCGTGCTGAACTCACAAAGCGTGTAGAAGGCATTCAACAACAATTGCAGCAAGGTGGCGACATCGCCAACATCGTTCGTGCTTCTAACTCTTCTGTTCAGTACAGCAACTTAGCTCTGAGCAAGAATGCTTTCCAACGCATGACCGACGTAGCCTCAGCACTCGACTCTATGAGCGTAGGCAGCGTTAAAGCCACTTACTACAATGCGCAGGACAATACAATCAACACCCTCAAGCTTATTGCTAAGGAGGAAGCTCCTGACTCAATCCTTTATCGTCAAATCGCAGCAACCAATGCTGACCCCGCTCAGCGCAAAGCACAAGCTGACTCTATCTTAAACGCTTTGAACAACGGTGCTTCATTCGCTGAGTTAGCTAAGAAGTATGGTCAGTCTTCAGACTCTATCTGGTTGACTTCTGCTCAATACGAAAGCTTCGGCATGGCTGAAGAGAGCGCATCTTACTTGAGCCAGCTCTACAAGATTGGTGCTCACAGCGCAGCCATTATCTCTAACGACCAAGGTGCTGCCGTTGTACAGGTGCTCGACCGCAAGAAGATGGTTACAAAGTACAACGTAGCCGTAGTTAAGTGTCCGCTCAACTTCTCTAAGAAGACTTACGAGGACGAACTCAGCCGCTTCAACCGCTTCTTGGGTCAGAACAAGGACGTAGCTTCAATCGAGAAGAACGCAGCCAAGAATGGTTACATGGTAACCGACCTTCCTGGCTATAGCCCCATGCAGAACCTCATTGCTACACGCATTGGCGGTAGCGGTGCTAAGGACTGCGTACGTTGGATCTTTGACGATGCAAAGGAAGGAGACGTTTCTAAACTCTACGAATGTGGCCGTAATGGTGACCACCTCATCGTCGCTTGCGTCACTAGCGTTAACAAAGAAGGTTACTTGCCTTGGAACAACAAGCAAGTAAAGGACTTCCTCACCATCGTTGTTAAGCAACAGAAGAAGGCTGAGAAGGCTATGGCTATGGCCAAGGCCGTAAAGTCAACTACTGATATGCAGAAGCTCAAGGGTGCGGTAATGGCTACCATGCAAAATCAAACTATGGCTAGTTATCCAACCATGAATGGCGTGAGCGTTCCCGAACCTAAATTGGCGGGTGCTATCGCTAAGACAGGTGTTAACCAAACTTCTGGTTTAATTCAAGGTGCTGGTGCCGTTTACATCTTAAAGGTTACAGGTCAGAGCAAGTCTGCTGACAAGTATAATGCACAAACCGAAATGGCGCAGGTAGCACAAATCAATGGTCAACGCGCTTACTCATCAACGTTCAGCTACTTGATGATGCACAAGGCCAAGATAACTGACCGCCGCTACGAATTCTAATTAATTCGCTAAAGCATAAAATATCAGAAGAAGACTCCGTAGGGCAAACAAGACGCCTTACGGAGTCTTTTTTATATACCAACGAATATTGAACAGATGACAACGAATAAAAAAGAGGGAAAGCCCAATGTGGCCCTTGTATTGTCCAGTGGTGGCGCACGTGGTTACGCACACATTGGTGCTATTGAAGCATTAGAAGAACGAGGTTACCACATCACAGCAGTGGCAGGCGCCTCCATGGGGTCACTCATCGGCGGTATGTATTGCTTAGGCCAATTAGCCGAGGTGAAAGAGTGGCTATTTTCGCTCACACGGCGTGACGTTGTCAGTTTACTCGACTTCACCCTCAGCACCAACTCACTACTCAAGGGCGATAAAGTGATACGCACACTCAAAGAGATGGTGCCCGACACCCCCATCGAGTCACTCCCCATTCCCTTTCGAGCCATTGCTGCCGATTTAGTGACGCAGCGAGAAGTCGTATTCTCCAAAGGGAGCATTTATCGCGCCATACGTTCGTCTATCTCTATGCCCTCGATATTAAAGCCCATCAAAGTGGCACACCACATATTGATAGACGGAGGCATTGTCAATCCCCTACCCCTCAACCGCGTAGTACGTACTGAGGGTGACATTTTGGTATCTGTCAACGTCAGCGCACCCGCTAGTGAGGAAATTGAAGAACGACGCGAAGCTGCCCGCTTGCGTCAAAAGGGCGAATCGCGTTGGCTCTCCTTACATCGACTCATGGACACGTTCACCCCTGACAGTGTGGCCAGCAATTACATGACGCTTATCACTTCAGCTATAGACTTACAAATTCAACGCAACACGGTGCTGACCCAAAAGATCACCCCACCAGACGTAGCCGTAAACATTCCCATGAATCGCTTTGGCGTATTTGACTTCAATCATGCCGAACAAATCACTCAAGTAGGTTACGATGAAATGAACAAGGCACTTGACGCCTTTGAAAGCAATCAGTAAAACACATTTCCCATGATTAAACTTATAGCCGACGGCGGCAGCACCAAGACCGACTGGCTTTTACTGCGTGATGAATGCGAACCATTACGCATCACAACGCAAGGCATCAATCCGTTCATGCTGAGCGAAAACGAAATAACACTTATCCTTACAAACGAACTCTTGACGGCAGAAGGATTTGTACAGCCCACCGAAGTTGAATATTACGGAGCTGGCTGCCGAGGCGAAGGTTGCACTTTACTTGAGACAGTGTTGCGCAAGTCTTTTCCTGCTGCAACACACATCTGCGTAGGCTCCGACTTAATAGGAGCAGCCCGTGCTCTATTTGGTTACAACGCCGACGGCATTGCCTGCATCTTAGGTACAGGCAGCAACAGTGGCCTTTACCTCGGCGGACAGATCGTTGAGAACGTTTCGCCCTTAGGTTACATCTTGGGCGACGAAGGCAGTGGTGCCGTATTAGGACGCCGTTTAGTGGGCGACGTACTTAAACGCCAGCTCCCCACCGAACTCTGCCAAGCCTTCAACGAAGCCTACCACCTATCAGGCGACGATATCATTCAACACGTATATAAGCAACCCTTTGGCAATCGTTTCTTAGCCCAATTTACGCGTTTTTTGGCTGCCCACCGTAGCCACTCTGCTATACATGCCCTTTTAATAGAAGAGTTTGAACGTTTCTTCCGTCGCAACGTAGCGACTTATCAACGTCCCGACCTCCCCGTTTCCTTTGTTGGCAGCATCGCTTACTACTTTAGCAACGAGCTAAAAGAAGCCGCACAGAAGTGCGGCTTTACAGTAGGTAAAATCATGAAGGCGCCATTATAAATGGGAACAGACAAATTGCAGTTTGTAATAAATATAGACAAGATAAGAAAAAACATCTTCCCCTAACTTTTTCTCCCCAATACGGGGAGAAGAAAGTTAGGGGAAGATGCTTATAAATTCAGTTTAATATAGTCAGTTTAATAATCAGTATCTTGAGGGTCGAAATTAGCCCAGCCAGCAGTCCAATTATCCGTACCAAAAGCACCGATAAAGTTTACTTTATCAAACCACGATGAAGTAATACCAGCAAAAGAGGCTGCACCAAAAATAGGAGAAGTTGTCATAGGCACAATGTTAACCCCTGGTAGTCCTGCTAAAGGCTGCAACAACCAACTATCGGTCGTAGCATCGGCACGATTGCCCGCTTGCTGTAAGAACCAAGTTGATGAGAATGAAGAACGAGTTTCGTCAACAATCGGTTTCTTGTTACTATCGTAACCCGTGACGAAATTGTCCTTATACAACTTATTGGCATCAGAGCCTGTACACGTCATATTGCCAAACCACACGTTCTGCAACTTAATCGTACCATTGGTAGCTTGCTGCTGCGTATCACCCTTTTCACCATCTAAAATCAAGCCAATAGGCCAACCCATAGCCACAGCGTTGATGCAGTTCAAGCGTGAGCCACGACGTATCTGCATAGCTGACTGAAAGACGCCTAATGCTGAACCATTATTGGGAAATACCGAACCAGCATTGATAAATGAATTGCTATTTTCAAAAGCCTCATCAACCGCCTTCGGGCCAACGAAAGTCATATTGCTAAACGTGGCCGAAGTGTAGGGTTGAGCCGTTGAGCCACTGGCATCATTATCACTTTCGAAACCATTGCTCTGGCTTACGTCAGCTATGCGAGCATCGCGTACAGAGAGTCCATACTGCACCTGTCCTGAAAAGCCATTATCCGTATCGAAGTCGTCGTCCCAACCACGGAAGGCAATCAAGTTCTTGCAATTCACCGTACCGCCAAACCATTCATACGAATCGTCATTAGAGTAAGACACTTGCAAATGATCTACCTTTGTGCCGTCGCCCACAGAACCAAACGTAATACCATTAATCTCCTTATCCTTTTCAAAGGGATAGCCCGCAAACTCTACACGCACGTAGCTCAATATGCCAGAGTTATCGTGAGGATCATTGCCGCCATGCTTCGTGCGAGGGCCACCTTCTATTTGGGCTTCCCCTGCATTATGAGGAGCCTTACCACAGATGATAAGTCCACCCCAATCACCAGGCTTACGTTGTCCCTTGGCTGCTTCTGAAGTAAAAACGATGGGCGCACTTTGTGAACCCTGAGCGATGAGTTTTCCACCACGCTCTACAATGAGCGCTGCCATCGTTTGTTTGTCACCCTTAATCACTGTGCCCGGCTCTATGGTAAGCTCTGCGCCATCAGCCACATAGACCCACCCCTTGAGCGTATAAGTGCCACGCTTGATGGTTTGCTTACCCTTAAAGACGAATTCATTATCACCATTGCCAATTTGCTGACCATCGTTGAAGAGAATTTTGTCACAAGCTTTCAAGCCCCCATCTTCACTCCAATGATAATCCTTTGAAGAATCAGTTGGTGTGTTGTCATCACTACAAGCAGTAAACGTTGTAGCCATAGCGAGCCCCATCATGAGGGCAGTCACTGATAAAAAGCGTTTGTACATAATTTAATGTTATTTATGTAGAATAGTTATGTGTTGTCCTTTACTTTTTACGCTGCAAAGGTCGGTAAGAAACATTACAAAGCTATTGCGATATTGTTACATTTCTGATAAATAAAAGAAACGTCTCTGTACTAAAATTTATACGTCACATTCAAGCTAAAGTTGCGACCAGGACGATAAGAGCGTGTTACCTCCTCCACACGTTTTTGTGTGCCATCAGAGAGTGTTACATCGTTCAATTGCTTAAATACTACACGATTACCAATAATGTCTTTTAGTCCCACCTTTATTTCAAACTTTCCTAATCTACGAGCGAACGAGAGGTCAAGCGCATTACGTGGCATTTCGTATGAGTCAGGAATGTTGACAGTCTGGTCGGCCGTTGCTCCCAAGCTGCGCCCAACACCAATCAGACGCTTACCGATGCGATTGTATTGTAATGAAGCGCTCCAATCCTCATGATTATAGAACAATCCCAAGTTGATCAGATAAGGAGACTGTCCTTGCATAGGACGAGACTTCTGACGAGTTCCCTTATCAAATTTCACCTGACTTTTAATCAACGAACCATTAAATACCAAGGTAAAGTCGGGCAGATGGAGGAAATCCAACTTCTTACGCACATCAAGTTCTAAACCATAGCTATGAGCCAACTTCGCATTCATGTAAGAGTATATCTGATCCGTACCACCCGTCACCGTATAAGTCCATTCTATCGGACTATCAAAGCGTTTATAGAAAGCAGCCAAACTAATCTGGTCGCCTTGTGATGGATACCATTCATAGCGTAAGTCAACATTATCAATGTGGCAATCCTTCAAAGCTGTATTACCCTGCACTGACGAAGAAAGATCGAAATCATAGAACACAGAGGGACTCACCTCGCGAAACTCTGGACGATTAATTGATCGGCCATACGAAGCACGCAACTGATGCGTAGAAGTAATATGCCAAGTAGCATTTACAGAAGGGAAGAAGTCATTGCCGTCATAATTGCGCGTTTGTGTTACCTTCTCATAGTCACGCGTATTGCTAATCAACTGCATACGAGAATGTTCGAAGCGCACACCTGCATATACATTAAATGCGCCCAAAGGCAAATTAGCGGCTACATAGGCAGAAGTTATCAGGTGGCGCCCCTCATAATTATTACGCAACTTCGTATCATCAATCAAGTAAAGGCCCGTATCGCCATAGTTAGCTTCGGTAAAAAGTTGCGTAGGGAGATCAAGATATTGAAATCCTTGTGGCAAAGTATTATTTACCGGGTTCCACTGATAGATAAAACTGCGCGTACGATAGTTACGCGTACGATATTCAGCATAAGCTCCTGTGAGCAACTCTGGATGAAAGCGACGAGTTATTGACTCAAAACGATAACGATAATTTACCATACCTGAGGCTATGTGTTCGTCTAATCGTGTAAACTCACGATTCACGTCATTACCTGTAGTCAACGCCACTTTGTCAATGTCCACCGAATTATCAAGCGTGTAACGACGACGGTCGGGCAACAAGCGGTTAGCATAAGCATAACCTGCGCTCCAGTCTAAATGAGCATGGTCGAAGGCATACTTACCCGTCAACTGTGTATTATATGTCGTACGACTTGAATAATAATATTCCGCATCATGTATCATATTGCTCTGCGCGTTATAACCATCGCGTTCAGTATAGCGGTTCGTACCCAACTGATTGAATATATTCTTCCACTCATAGCGTCCCACCCCCTTAGCAGGCACAAAAGTGAGATTGAGCATTGCTCCCAAACGAGCATTATGTGCATATTGACGATCGATCGTATTGCGCAAGTAGACACTTTGGTCGTGCTGCAAGTCGTAGGCACCATAGAAGGAGTTTTGCATCGGGGCATACGTCTTATACGTATTACTATAATTGAGTGCGCCAAGCAAAGCGATCAGCGCACCACCCTCCAACTCTTTTGAGCGGTTCAGATGGGCTGAAAGCGAAAGGTCGGCCCAAGGGTGGCGATTGTTCAACAACCAGTTGTTGTTAAAGTGATTATCCTTTAAGCTTACACCATTTCCCCCCAGTGTTTGTTTCAATGAAGTATTGATGCCATTGCTCAAATGGCGCATATTGTCAAAACCTAAGAAGTCCGTTCCGCTCTGCTTACTCTCCATAAATGGCTGAAAGTGGGTTTGATCATTCATCGAAGCTCCTACCGAGATACTGGCAGAGTTTTCATTCGGCACTTCCTTCGTATCGATCAGAATAAATCCACCCGTAAAGTCAGCAGGATACTGTGGAGCAGGTGACTTAATAATTTGCATATTATCCACCTGCGAAGATGGTATAATATCAAACGAAAACGCACGTGAGTCGGCCTCACTTGAAGGCACAGCAGCACCATTTATCCACACATTATTATAACGTTGTGACAATCCACGTACCATGACAAACTTTTGATCGATAATCGAGATGCCAGGCACACGGCGTATCACCTCTGAGGCATCTTTATCTTGCGAGCGACTAATCTGTTGAGCCGAAATGCCACTTTGCACCACCAAACTATTCTTCTGCGCTGCTACTTGAGCCGCCTCAGTGTTACGTTTTACTGTAGCTGTCACCGTGGCTGTACCAAGGCTACTCTCCAGCTCTTCCATGCGCACAATTAGCAGCGTATCCATGCGTGAGGCATTGACCGTAATTGATTTCTTATGATACCCCAAATAAACGGCCGTGAGCGTATAGTTACGCTGTCCGAGAGCCATAAATGTAAAGTTTCCCTTCTCATCACTTACGGCAGTCTTTCCTGCTTGTAACACTTGTAGGGTAGCACCAACAAGGGCCTCACCAGTCTTGGCATCTACCACACGTCCTTTAAGTGTTGCGTTTATCTCAGCCCTTACTGTTGCAAAGGCAAACGCAAACATCATTAGAAAAGCAATGAATGCTTGTCGTCTTAAGTTGTACATGTTAAGTTTTTGTGTTTAATAATTTTTGCTGCAAAGTTCTGCAGCTAAGATTACAAACCTGTTACATTTTTATGCCTTTTGTGTGAAGAATGCAGAGACTGAGAAATCAATGCCGCAACAACTTTTCAAGATTAGTATAAATCGAGTGAGCTATAACTGCAATTTATCGAACATATATCCATACGTTTTCAAAACCTTTGATTTATCTTTCATGTTTCATTTTTATTACAAAGTAATTGAATATCAGTCATTTCGAAAAATGAAACATACGACTTTAATGTTTCATTTTTAGTTTCATGTTTCAAACAGAAAAACACTGAGGGAGCGCTTTCACGCTCCCTCTGTGTTTTTAAATCGCTCCCACAGTGTTTTTGTTTTTCTCCCTCAGTGTTTTTTGAATGAAACATTGAAACTAAAAATGAAACATAGAAGTCGTATGTTTCAGCCTTCAAAAGAATTGATAATCAATAGGTTGAAACATAAAAATGAAACATGAAAGCAAAAAACACCATTGGTAAAATATACGTAAGCCAATGCCTATTTAGAGCATTCTGAAACATTTTATAGAGGCTTTTAAACTGCAATTTGTCTACCTAATTGGGGGGCGGGTTTGTAACCCGCGGCAGCAGCAGGTTTTGAGCATCTACTTTAGTTTCACACAAAAAACATTCGCTATTTTTATAGCTCCATACCATACGTATCGTAACAAATAGCGCGAGCACCAAAGCCTTCTTTTTGAAATATGAGGCCTTCGTTGAGGTAACGACCATCTTGTTCGTTGCACGTGCCAAAGTCAAAGTAGCGCACATGAGGGAATAACACCGCTGCTTGGCTTAACAACTGCGCAAACAACCAGTCTAAAGCCCACAATGCACACCCTGCATCAGAGGCTGCTATGTATTGTACGTGCACCACATGACGCGTAATGTAAAGCACACAACCAGCTTGTATCGTATTAGTTGTTCTCTCTGTGGCTACAAACAAACGAATATTTTGAGGGAAACGTTGCATCAATAGTTGCATCTCTTGCAACGTGTGCACAGGGCGTGCATCGTAGCGAGCGTGAAGTATCTCCTCCAACACTTGCCAATAGGCTGGCAAGAAATTGATACCTTCGGCTTCTTGCAATGTGCCTAATCGATTGGCCTTATTTACCTTACGACGGCGCAGCGTACTGAACGCATAAGGTTGCGCGAGATCTACTACCGAGGCGATTAAGCGAACTGTGAGTTGGGCATCGTGGCGAAAGAGCCAATATAGATCTTCTTCACACGGATAGTCGGCGTAATGGTGGGGCACAGGTTTATACTTTAAGGTAGTAAAGCCTTGTGCTTTATACCATGCCATGATGCTTTGCATTACCTCCCCCGTCAACGTGGCCGTCATGTGAGGCGAGAGCAACAGACCGCCATAGGTCAATCCGCCATGCGACTCTACGCAATGCTCGTCCGCGCGACTAACATTGGCTGGCAATAAGGCCAAGACGCGCTCATGGTCGTCCAACACCATGAGTGAAATGTCGCGAAAACGGTCGGCATGATAGTCCATATACTGACGATTGAACAAGAAGGAGGCCTGACGCACCCCACCATTGTCAACTACCGCATTCCACAAAGCCTCATCAACCGAGGTATAGCGTTTGATTGTATAATTCATAGAAAAGTTTTTTTCAAAAGCAAAATGTAAGTAGCTCAGCAGCTGGGGCAGACCTTTGGCCTGCGAGGAAAGGAGAAAGAACATTCTTATTCCTTTCGCAGACCAAAGACCTGTCCCCCAGTTGTGCTGAGCTACTTACATTTTAGGGTGGTTCTAATAATTCTGAAATAGGGATTTGTGCGCTATCGGAAGTGTATTTTTGAAAGTTTGTGAGGGAGCATAGCGGGCTATGTGACCGAACAAACTTTCAAAAAGACACTTTCGAGAGCGTACAAATCACATTTCAGAATAGCAGAACTCTAAAAACAGAATTTTTAGAACCACCCTTTAATGGTTTACTTCAACACCTTAAACACCTTGGTGCCTACCTTCACGAGGTAAACTCCATTGGGTTGCGTGGTGATAGGAGCCGTGAGTTGCGAAGTGGCCGAAGTAGCTTGTGCAGTTGCTACGATACCACCGCCTAAGTCGTAAACGCGTAAGGTCGTACCTGCGGCAATCGTACCTGTGCAAACTACCGTGCCATTCTCTACGCACACGTTGAAGTCAGCAGGTGTAGTGGCTACGACATCGTTAATGCCCGTTTCGTTCATGAATTGCGGACGGAAACGTATGGTGTTACTAAACGTACCGATAGGACACTCATACTGGCTGAGTGTACCCGTCCCCCTACCGCAACTACCATTGCCAAGGCCCTTCTGATAATAGTCCAAATGAAGAATAACCGAACTCTTGTCTTGCTTCAAGTTCCAACGGTGGCGTGCGTTTGCCATTTCAGCATCTGTGTAATGCAATGCCGAGAAGGCTACTTGACCTTCAGTCTGTACATTGAGCAAGAAGCCAGCCTTCATATCAGTAAGAGTGAGTTCGCGCAAGCCTTCGTGATTGCCACATGATTGTGGGTGAGGCGTTGTACCAAACTCATCGCTCACGGTGCTGGTGTAACGGCCTAACAAAGCAGCGTCTTTGCGGTCAACGTAGCTATCCCATGGGCCGAGTGCATAATACTCTAACTGTTCTAAGCTGCCAGGCAATACAATCCTCGAACCAATACGACGTAGGTTGCTCACCTCGTGCGATGTGTAAGTACTCTTCACGTCTACCGTACCGTTTGGATAAACCGTATAGTCGTATACCACGTCACAATACTTACCTGTACCCTTGGTGCTAAACGTCACATTGCCTTTGTCATTGAGTTTAGGTGACTTCACAAGCGTAAACTTACTAATGCCGTTAGAATCATCAAGTGAGTTGCCTGAAGCCTCATCGTTTTCTACCCAACGGAAGTTGTCGTAAGTAAAGTTGTTAGCCAACTTGTCTATTATCTTGTAGTTGCCATACGTCCATGAATACAGACGACCCGTTGAAGGATTGAGTACGAGGCTAAACTTATCGTTCTTGATTTCCGTATCGCCACTCTTATCACCGATAGTCAAAGCCAAATTGCCAGCATCGACAGTAGGCAGTGTAGCACTGCGCTCTTGCAGTGTAAACTGCTGTTTGCCTACGGGATAACCTGCATCAGCCCACAACGTAGCGTTCTTCTGTAAGAAAGTGAGGTCGAGCACGTACTCGCTCGTCTCGTCCATTTCTGTCGTAAGTGGCAGGTCGATGGCTCCACTATTGCTTGCAGGCGATGCTGCGGGCAATGAGATGGTGTCAGTCTCTACTTGTTCACCATTCTTCAAGACGGTGTAAGCCATAAGGTAGTTGTCAAGCGTTGTGAAGTCGGTGTTGTTGTTCACCGTCACGCGCTTACGACGCAAGTTGAAGGAAGCTGAGATGGGGCTATATACTTGCTTCACCTCGGCCAACTTAGGAGTCCAAGCACGATCGCCTGGCACGAGGCCATTGTTGACGAAGTTGCCTTGATGATTGTAGTTAGAGAAGTCGTTACCTGTGCGATACTTCGGATAACCATTTTCGGTCAACTTACCCGACTTGATGTCAGAAGCATGATAGATGCTTTGGTCTACCCAGTCCCAAATGCAGCCACCCATACCATAGGTTGAGCTGCGCATGGTGTTCCAATATTCGCTAAAGTTGCCCACAGCGTTACCCATAGCGTGAGCGAACTCACACATAAAGTAGGGTTTACCACCCGTGTTGTTGGCATCACGGCTCATATTGCTATAGCTCGGATACATCACACTATACATATCGGTATAGCTGGCGTTGCCACGAGTAGCTCCTTCGTAGTGTACCATACGGCTGGGGTCGACTATCTTCAGCGTATCGTAAGTGGCAGCTAAATTGCTACCCACACCGCTTTCGTTGCCAAGGCTCCAGAAGAGGACTGAGGGATGATTGCGGTCGCGCTGTACCATGCGAATGGTGCGGTCGATGTATTGTGGACGCCACGTGCGGGCCGAGCTAATCGTGTTGCCGCTCTGCTCCCAGTTGAAGTGACACTCAATGTCGGCCTCGTCCATGCAGTACATACCATAGTAGTCCATCATGGCATACATCTTGGATTGGCGTGGCATGTGTGAAGTACGCAAGAGGTTGACGTTGGCTTGCTTCATCATGGTGATGTCGCGCAACATGGTGTTCACGTCAATCGAACGACCATGTACGGGGTGTGTATCTTGCGTATTGACACCACGGAAGATAACGCGCTTACCATTTACATATACCTTGCCTGCACCCGTATATACCTTGCGGAAGCCATACTTAGTAGCAAAGGCCATCTCTTCACTGCCGTCGGCTGCGAGTTGTGAGAGTTCAATGGTGTAGAGTTTAGGCGACTCTGAGTTCCAGAGTTCAATGCCACTCAACGAATTGAAGGCCACTTCTTGCTGCAAGTTAGTCTGACCAGCTTCGAAAGCAAAGTCTACCACCTTTTCAGCCACTTGTTCGCCCTCAGGGCTGATAATGCGCGCACGCACCTGCTTCGTTACGGCCTCAGCTGAAGGATTATTCATGCTTACGTTTACCGTCACAGCAGCCGATATGTAGGGGGCCGCGAGGTCGTCCGTGATTACATGGTCAGCTATGTAGGTTTTGGGCGTAGCATAGAGGTAAACGTCGCGATGTATACCGCTCATGTGCCACATATCCTGTCCTTCCAAGTAAGAGGCATCACTAAAGCGGTACACTTGTACGGCTATGTTATTCTCCCCTTTACGTACCACCTTACTGAGGTCGAACTCTGCGTCGTTGTTAGCTCCTTGGGTATAACCAACGTATTGGCCGTTCACCCACACGTAGGCAGCACTGTAAATACCGTCGAAGTGGAGCACGACGCGCTTATCTGTCCAACCTTCGGGCAGCGTAAACGCGCGGCGATACGAAGCCACTGAGTTCTTACAGTTATAGGCCATGTCGAGGTTGGGATAATTGTCTTGGAACGGATATCCTACATTTATATAATAAGGATCGCCATAGCCTTTCATCTCAAGACAAGACGGCACACTGATGGTGTCCCACTTTGAGGCATCAACGTTGTCTGCATAAAAATCGTCCTTGGGCACGTTGCTGAGTTCGGTGGTCCACTTTAAGTTCCATACGCCATTGAGTGAGAGCCACTCTGCGCCTTGAGGGTCCACCCAAGGGCGATCGTAACGCTCTTTGTCGGCCTTTAGGGCTGCCGTATTGGCATAAGGCATAAAGGTGGTATGACCAGGGAGTTTATTCTCTTCGAAGAAGGTCTCATCGCTCCAGTGAGGGCGATCGGCTTTGGGTTGTTCCGTGGTCTCTTCAAATACGAACTGAGTAGTAACGCCTTTGCTCTCATTCTCATCTGACACGTTGAGTTGGTCACCACTCTTTTCCATCATGCGACGGTTGGTATTGGCCGACCACACAATTTTATAGGTGTTCTCTGCGCCTTCTACAGGAAGGATTTGAAAACGTTGATTTTCCGAATTTACATTGGCCGTCCACTGCAAAGGGTAGTACCACTTATTGGGAGCTGCATCAATGGCAAAGGCAGGATAGCCTGCGTTGACGATGATATATTCGTTTTCGTTGCCCGTACTGGTGAGTGTCCACTTTTGCCCCATTGAGGCGTCCGACACGGCTTCGAGTTTTATCTCGGCATTGTTTTGAGCGGAGTTTCCGTTGGAGAATACTTTGCCCGAAACAGAACTTTTAATATAATACGTCTTTTCGGTGCTGAGCTGTGCCCACGAGGTGAAGGTGGCACTACAGAAAACTGCCAACGCAAACAGATTTCGCAATCGGTTTGTGTTAGGTTTAATTGGTTTAAGCATATAATTTGTATTGAAAGGTAACATTTTGATAAACGTGCATGCCTTGCACGTTGCAAATTTACATTTAATTAAGAGGGGAGCAAAATAAACAACACAATTAACAATCATTTTGAGGAAAGAAAACTTTGAACATCTACTTATGTTCTCGCGCTAAGCGACTATAAGTAGATGCTCAAAACCTGCTGCTGCCGCGGGTTACAAACCCGCCCCCCAATTAGGCAGATAAATTGCAGTTTGTCAAATACTATTTCATGTAAAAGGCGTTTACGAAGCAAAATATGTCCTACCTTTGCATCATGCATTTATCAGAACTATTAAGTCATATTGCTACTCACCCACAGGTGAGGGCATTATCCGAAATATTGAGCGACCGAAAGAACGTGCTAACTCACCTTGTGGGTCTGCAAGCCTCGACCGCTCCCGTAGCTTTTGCGGCATTGAGCAAGCAGCAAAAGCCCCTTAATCGTCCCCTGCTATTTATACTCAATGATGAAGAAGAGGCTGGCTACTTCTACCATGATCTCACCCAACTGCTCGACGACGAACACGTACTCTTCTATCCCTCCACCTATCGCCGTGCCGTAAAGTATGCCCAGCGCGATGCTGCTAACGAAATCCTACGCACCGAAGTACTCAACCGCTTGTCGGCACTCCAAACTGGAGGAGCGACTACGGAGGCTCCTTTATATATAGTAACCTTCCCCGCAGCCTTATCAGAACGCGTCGCTCCACCTCAAAATATGGTAGAGCGCACGGTCAATATCACAAAAGACGGCAGTTACGACCTCACAGAACTCACCAAACGATTACTTGAAATAGGCTTTACACGCAAAGACTACGTCTACGAGCCAGGCGAGTTTGCCGTGCGCGGTTCCATACTCGACGTGTACTCTTATGCCTCAGAGTTCCCCTATCGTATAGACTTCTTTGGCGATGATGTAGAAAGCATACGCACCTTTGAGGTGCAAACCCAATTGTCGAAGGAAGCAAAGGATCGTGTCAGCATCGTGCCCGACACGGAACAAGGCAGCAGTGCTACTCATCTGGTGTCGCCCACCGACTACCTACCTTCCGACACCCTCTTAGTCGTGAAAGACCTCACCTTCGTACACGACACGATAGAGCGTACCTATCGCGAAGGGTTTGCGCGTCAAGCCCAACAAGAGGTGGAGGCTACTTCAGAGATGGAGGCCGAAGCCCAGCGTCAACGTTTGCAGAAGGAACTCCTACTCATTACGGGTGAAGCCTTCTTGCGTGGTGTGGCCTCGTTACAGCGCGTCAATATCGGTACACACCCCTTGGGAAATGTTACGACACAGGTGCAGTTTAACACAGAGCCACAGCCACTCTATCACAAGAACTTTGACTTGCTGCGTCAAAACCTACGCCAACTCAAAGTCGATGGCTACCAAGTGTACATCTTGGCCGACAGTCCGAAACAAACAGAGCGTTTGCAGAGCATCTTCGACGAGATGGACACCGCTTCTGTGCTTTTCCAACCCGTAGAGCGCACCCTACATGCAGGTTTTATTGACAACGACCTCCGCATTTGCTGCTTCACTGATCACCAAATTTTCGACCGCTTCCATAAGTATAACCTAAAGAGCGACCATGCCCGCGATGCCAAAATGGCCCTTTCGCTCAAGGAACTGATGCAGTTCGAACCAGGCGACTATGTGGTCCACATCGACCATGGTGTGGGACGTTTTGCCGGTTTGGTGCGTATGCCAGGAGCAGACGGTGCGATGCAAGAGATGATCAAGCTCACTTACAAGAATGAAGATGCCGTCTACGTGAGCATTCATGCTCTCCACAAAGTGTCGAAGTATAAAGGCAAGGAGGGCGAACCACCTCGTATTAGTAGTTTAGGTACAGGAGCCTGGGAGAAACTCAAAGAGCGCACCAAGAAGAAGATAAAAGACATTGCGCGCGACCTCATTCGTCTTTATTCACAGCGAAAGGAAGAAAAGGGCTTTGCTTTCAGTCCCGACTCCTTTATGCAACATGAGTTGGAAGCCAGCTTCGTATATGAAGATACGCCCGACCAACTCCGCGTAACGCAAGAGGTGAAGCGCGACATGGAGAGTGCCAAACCTATGGACCGCCTCGTATGTGGCGATGTGGGTTTTGGTAAGACCGAGATAGCCGTGCGTGCGGCTATGAAGGCTTGTGCTGATAATAAGCAAGTGGCCGTGCTGGTGCCCACCACCGTGCTGGCCCTGCAACATTATAAGACTTTTGCCAGTCGTCTGAAGGACTTCCCCGTACGCGTTGACTACCTCACCCGTGCGCGTACGACAGCCCAAACTAAGGCTTTACTGAAGGACTTGGCCGATGGAAAGATAAACATACTTGTTGGTACGCAAAAGTTGATTGGCAAAAGTGTGAAGTGGAACGACCTCGGTTTGCTTATCATCGATGAAGAACAGAAGTTTGGCGTAGCGGTGAAAGAGAAGTTGCGCCAGCTCAAGGTGAATGTTGATACGCTCACCATGTCGGCCACGCCCATTCCGCGCACCCTACAATTCTCGCTCATGGGGGCACGCGACTTTAGCGTTATTCAGACGCCGCCCCCCAATCGTCGCCCCATTCAGACGGAGATTCACACCTTCAGCCATGAAGTCATCGCTGAGGCCGTCAACTTTGAGATGAGCCGAAATGGGCAGGTGTATATCGTTACCAACCGTGTAGCCGCACTGCCTAACTTAGAGAGTTTGGTACACAAGTACGTGCCCGATGCGCGCATTGCCATAGGTCATGGACAGATGCCGCCCGATCAGTTGGAAAAGATTATTATGGGCTTTGTCAATTACGATTACGACGTACTCATCTCCACTACTATAGTTGAGAATGGCATCGACGTGCCGAATGCCAACACCATTATCATTGATGCGGCTCACCACTTCGGACTCTCCGACCTTCACCAGATGCGTGGTCGCGTAGGACGTGGCTCGCGTAAGGCTTTCTGCTATCTTATGGCACCGCCTTTGGCCTTGCTGCCTGATGAGTCGCGTCGTCGCTTGGAGGCTATCGAAAACTTCTCCGACCTTGGTTCGGGGATACACATAGCCATGCAAGACCTCGACATTCGTGGCGCAGGCAACCTCTTAGGTTCGGAACAGAGTGGCTTCATTGCCGACTTGGGGTATGAAACGTACCAGAAGATATTGGCTGAGGCCGTTACGGAACTCAAGAATGACGAGTTTGCCGACCTTTATGCTGATGAACTCAAAAAGACGGGACATCTCAGTGGCGAGCGTTTTGTCGACGATTGTGCCGTAGAGTGCGACCTTCACGCTTATTTCCCCGAGTCCTACGTGCCAGGGGCCACAGAGCGTATGTTGCTCTATCGTGAACTTGACTCCTTAGCTTCAGACGAACAGATAGCTGACTTCCGTCATCGCATGGAGGACCGTTTCGGCCCGCTTCCGCCTGAGGGTGAGGAGCTTTTGCGCATTGTTCCCTTGCGTGCTTTGGGACGCAAGTTGGGGGCAGAACGTCTTACGCTCAAGGCGCGTCGCATGACGCTTTACTTTGTGCGTAACACCGAGAGTGCTTTCTATCAGAGCGACACTTTTGAACGCATCATTACTTTTGCTACCAACTCTTACCAACGTTGTAAACTTGATGAAAATCGTGGACACCGACGCATGATAATTAATGATGTGCCAAGTGTCGAATCCGCTTTGATAACGTTAAAGCGCATCAACGAACAGTAAACGAAAAGAATTAATTTATCTGCCTAATTGGGGGGCGGGTTTGTAACCCGCGGCAGCAGCATGCTTTGGGCATCTACTTATAGTCGCTTAGCGCGAGAACATTCATGCTCAAAACCTGCTGCTGCCGCGGGTTACAAACCCGCCCCCCAATTAGGCAGACAAATTGCAGTTTGTCAAATCCGTGTTTTAATGTTTAACACAGATTTGTTAACTTTGCAACGTAAAATGCTGAAACTACCCTTAAAACGATGAGCGAAGAAAATAAAGACGAAATATTGAACGAAACTGACGTTACCAACGAAGCCACTAACGACACCGCCACGCCCGAAGCCCACTCCGACTATCACCCCAGTGGGGTGAAAGACGAAGAGGGCAAATTGCAATTGACGGGTATGTATCAAAACTGGTTCTTAGACTATGCCTCGTACGTTATTCTCGAACGTGCCGTCCCCCACTTGGGTGATGGTCTCAAACCTGTACAACGACGCATACTCCACTCTATGAAACTGCTCGACGATGGACGCTATAATAAGGTGGCCAACGTCGTAGGTCATACCATGCAGTTCCACCCCCATGGTGATGCCTCTATTGGCGATGCCTTGGTACAGTTGGGACAAAAGAACTTGCTCATCGACTGTCAGGGTAACTGGGGTAACATACTCACGGGCGACAGCGCTGCTGCCCCTCGTTATATTGAAGCGCGACTCTCAAAGTTCGCTCTCGACGTACTCTTCAATCCTAAGACAACGGAGTGGAAGATGTCATACGACGGCCGTAAGAAGGAACCCGTTTCGTTACCCGTAAAGTTTCCTTTACTCTTAGCCCAAGGGGCCGAGGGCATTGCCGTAGGCCTTTCAGCAAAGATTTTACCCCATAACTTTGGCGAACTTTGCGAAGCCGCTATCAAGTATCTGCATGGCGAAGAGTTTCACCTCTATCCCGACTTCTTGACAGGCGGTTCCATCGACGTATCACGCTATAACGACGGCATGCGCGGTGGTGCCGTAAAGGTACGTGCCAAAATCGAGAAGTTAGATAGTAAGACGCTCGTCATCACCGAGATACCCTATGGCAAAACCACCAGCACGCTCATCGACTCTATACTCAAAGCCAACGAAAAGGGTAAGATAAAAATTCGTAAGGTGGAGGACAACACCGCTGCCGAGGCTGAAATTCACGTTCATCTCACGCCTGGCACATCAAGCGACAAGGCCATCGATGCCCTTTACGCTTTCACCGACTGCGAGACCAGTATCAATCCCAACTGCTGCGTGATTGAAGACAAAAAGCCGAAGTTTCTCACCGTAAGCGAGGTGTTGCGCCGTTCGGTAGACCACACGCGCTCTTTGCTTGAGAAGGAACTCATGATACGCCGTGGCGAACTCATGGAGAGTCTTCACTTTGCCTCACTCGAACGTATCTTTATCGAAGAACGCATCTACAAAGACCGCGCTTTCGAACAGGCTAAAGACATGGACGCCGCCATTCTTCACATCGACAGTCGCTTAGACCCCTTCAAGCCCCAGTTCTATCGTGAAGTGACGCGTGACGACATACTGCGTCTCATGGAGATTAAGATGGGACGCATCCTTAAGTTCAATAAAGACAAAGCCGACGAGCTTATCGCCCACATGAAAGAAGAGGTGGCACGCATTGACCGCGACCTGCAGAACATGGTCGAAGTCACCTCTAACTGGTTCCGCCTCATTCGCGATAAATATGCGGCCGAGCACCCTCGCCACACCGAGATACGCTCATTCGACAACATCGAGGCCACCAAGGTAATCGAAGCTACCGAGAAGCTCTACATCGACCGCGAAAATGGCTTCATGGGCATGAGCCTCAAGAAGGATGAGTTCGTGGAGAACTGTTCTCCTATCGACGATGTCATCATCTTCTATCGCGACGGTACGTATAAGGTTACGCGCGTGGCCGATAAGGTGTTTATCGGTGAGACCGAGCGCATGAAGGCGGAGAAGAAAAAGAAAGTTGAGGTCATTCACATCGCCGTCTTTAAGAAGGGTGATAAACGCACAATTTATAATGTCGTCTATCGCGACGCTGCCACCAACACTTGCTACATCAAGCGCTTCAACGTGACCAGCATCACCCACGACCGCGAGTACGACCTCACGATGGGTACACCAGGTAGCAAGGTGCTTTACTTCACAGCCAACCCGAACGGCGAGGCTGAGAGTATCAAGGTTACGTTCCGTCCTAATCCCAAACTCAAGCGCATCAGCATGGACCGCGACTTTGGAGAGATCTTAGTCAAAGGGCGTCAAAGCCGAGGCAACTTGCTCACCCGTGTTGACGTTCATAAGATTACGCTCAAAGCGCATGGTGCTTCTACCCTCGGCGGTCGAAGAGTTTGGTTTGACCATGATGTACAGCGCCTTAATTACGATGGTCGTGGAGAGTACTTGGGTGAGTTCCACTCTGACGACCTCGTACTCGTTGTCCTGCAGAACGGGCAGTTCTACACCACCAATTTCGACCTCAACAATCACTACGAGCCTTCGGGCATTCTGCGCGTTGAGAAGTTTGACGAACACAAGGTGTGGACGGCCGTACTCTTCGATGCCGATCAACAAGGCTTCCCTTACGTTAAGCGCTTCGTCCTTGAACGTTGTGCACAAACGCGGCCACTAAATTTCTTGGGCGACAACCCTAACTCTCGCTTTATCTTGCTCACCGATCAAGTATATCCGCGTCTGCAAGTGACCTATGGTGGCAACGAGAACTTCCGCGATCCACTTGAAATTGATGTGGATTCGTTCATTGCCGTTAAGGGCTACAAGGCCAAAGGTAAACGTATCACCACGCTTCCCATTGAGAAGATAGAAGAACTCGAACCGCTTCGTCAGCCCGTCACCGAGGCTGAACCTCAAGAGGACGAAAATGATAACGACAATTCCCCCGAAGTCGATACGGATGACCCATCCCAAGAACCTTCCCTCTTCGATAATAATGACAACGCTTAACATCAAGTCGCGCTTCGCGCTCCAGGAGAAGAAACATTAATTATCATTAATTAACCATTAATTTCTTCATTAATTATTCTCTTTTGGTAATTAATGAGACAATTAATGAAGAAATTAACGAAATAATTAATGAAGAAATTAATGGTCAATTAATGATAATTAATGTTCCTCCCCCAGGAGCGCGAAGCGCGACCTTAACGTTTTCCCCTCCAGAATTATATGTTCTCCTCTCAGTATTACCGTTTCCTTGCGTTCCCACTATTCGTGTTATTAACGTTCAGCTGCCAGCATAAGCGACAAAGCGTCACTCAGCACCAAATAGACAGCGTCGTCGAAGCCAACCGCGACCTCCTCTACGCTGCCCCTTATAAGGCCGACACGACCTTTATGCAGTGGCAGAAACGTGTCAGCGACAGCACCCAATGGTATCGCTTCGAACTCTATCGCGCTACCGCCCACCAACGTGCGGGTGACACTCTTTGGGCCAACAAGACTTATAATAAGGTGAAAACGTGGAGCGTGACACACCACGAGCCCCAACTTGAAGGCTTAGTATATAATCACCTCGGCACCTCCGCTCTGCTTGCAGGTTACAACCGCCAAGCCTGCCAGTACTACGAACGAGCCTACACCTTGTTAAACCAACCACCTAAAACAAACGACCTCATAGCCGCCACTATCAACGTGGCCGATATGTACCAACAGTCAGGCCGTCTGCCATTAGCAGCAGAACGTTATCGTTACGCCCTCTTCATAGCCGATTCATTGCACGATAGTACCAATCGGGCCGCTATCTGCTGCGGACTCGGACTTATCTATATGGAGTTGGAAAACTTTAAAGAGGCACACCACTTCTTCAACCTTGCTAAGAAGGACATTAAACAAGAAGCTCTACAGACTCAACACTTTTACCACTCCTCGTTAGGTAACTGCTATTATTTCGAACACAAGTATGACGAATCCCTCTATAACTTTCAGCAAGCTTACAAGATAGCCCTCCAACTGGACAACTCGTTCTTCATTCACATCTGCGAGATTAACATGGGAGAAATTTATCTCATGCAAAATAAACTGTCTGAAGCACAGCAGCAACTGCAAAATGCCAAGCTATTCTTACAACAAGAGGGCAATCAGCTCACGCCTGAGAACGTGTTCTACATTAAGAGCCTATTGGCCGATCTCGACATTGCCCAACACAAAGGGAGTCAAGTCAATGACTTCTTAACGCAGCTCAAGGAGCCTCACCCGATACGTTCGCCGCGTTACCTCATGCTCCACTACCGCCGCCTTATGCGCTACGCAGCGCAATATGGTCAGTGGCAACGCGCCTACCAATATCAGACGCTCAGCGATCAATATGCTGACTCGCTACGCAGCCGCCAGACGCGCAACAACGTAGCCGAATTGGCCAGCCGCTACCAACGCGACACGACGCTACTGCGCCAACAAATCTCTATATCGGAATACGCGGCCCAAACGGCACATCAGCAAAACATCATTCTGATTGTTATAATTGTAGCCGTAGCACTGGCTCTTGCAGCCACGCTCATCATTGTATGCTACCGACGTTACACGCAAAATCGCATGAAGCAACAAATGGAGCGCATGACGGAACTTCGCATGGACATCGTGCGCAACCGCGTGTCGCCTCACTACATCTTCAACGTATTAGGTACCGTACTTCCGAAGCTCCAACGCTACCCCGAGTTGGTCGAACCCGTCGAACTGCTCATCGACGTATTGCGTGGCAACCTCCTCACCTCAGGCAAAGTGGCTGTGAAGTTATGTGACGAACTCGCCTTGGTGCAACGTTTCGTGTCACTTCACCATTATAGTAAGGGCGAATGGCCCACCGTCACGTGGACCATCGACCCCGCGTTAGAAAAGAGCGAATGGCTCATTCCCTCTATGTCGTTACAGATACCCGTAGAGAATGCCCTCAAGCACGCTTTCCCCACGCTTAGTGCTGAGAGTGCCATTCACGTCAGCATCACGCTCCTCCCTACCAACGAACTCTCGCTTCAAGTGACCGACAATGGACAGGGCTACAACCCCGGCCGCATCAAGCGCACCAATCGCGACACCGGCACAGGCCTACGCTTACTCACACGCACGCTTGAAATTCTCAACCAGTACAACCGTCGCAGTGCCAGTCTCACGATTACCAACGTAGCCCCACCCCACCACGGCACCCGCATCGAACTACGCATTCCCCAAGGCTACAACTTCACTGTGCAGCACGAGAAGCAAAAATAAATAAACTCTGTAACGAATCGCAGTTTGTCTGCCCAATTGGGGGGCGGGTTTGTAACCCGCGGCAGCAGCAAGCCTTGCACTATCTTTGCTTATAGTCGCTTAGCGACTATAAGTAGATGTTCAAAGCATGCTGCCGCGGGTTAAAAACCCGCCCCCCAATTAGGCAGCCTTCCCAATGACCTCAAAACGCTAAAAGAGGGTGTTTGTATCAACAAACACCCTCTTTTTTAGCACTTATTTAAAATATTAGTCATCCATGTGGCTCCACATACCACCTTGTGTGGGTTGCTCAAGCTTGTTTGACCAAATGCTTGATGTAGTGCCCCCTTTGGGGTCGCTGTTCGAACCTACACCAAATTCTTTAGTGCTTGCACAAAGTGGAGTGAGTGGTTGTATGTAATTATACACCGTTGACTTCGGTGCTACGTATTGCTTGTTCATAGTTATTTCTTTTATGAGTTACTTAACAATCATCTTCTTACCATTCTGAATGTAAACACCATGCTTCATGGTATTATTTACACGACGTCCCATAAGGTCGTAAATGGGAGCATTTACATTGTCATTTACATCAACAACATGGTCAATGCCCTCAATAACAGACCCATTAAATACTAAACGTACAGCTTGCTGTCCGCCTTCGTTTAGATAAAAAGCACGGTTGGCAGCAATAGAGGTGAGCGAAGCGGCAGGGGTCCAAAATCCGATTGTGTTTGCCTCATCTTTAGGACCAAACACAAGATAGTTGGCACGCGTTTCGTCAGTCAAAGTAATAGGTTGGTTGGTACCACGCAGCAAACTTGTGTTCGGATTTTCGCCCAATGTGAGTGTTGCCGTGCTGGCCTTTGTGTCGCTAACGAGCACTACACCTTGGTTGGCATCAAAACCTCCATCTGAAGTGGTTTGCATGACAAGTGTATTATTAACAGCCGCATTGTTCGCTACATAAGCCTCCGCATTACTAACGGCTGAAATGCTGTAGGGCAAGTATAATGAAGCATACGAAGCATCACCCAATTCGTGCAGTGCCACTTCAATGTCTGTTGCCTTAAATATCCACCAGCCAGCATTATCACCATCTGTCCAATAATTTATACGACCATCTGTTTCAGCATTAAGCTGATTATTATTTTGATCAATCACACTCCAATTGCCATTGGTCTCGTTTTTCAACGTAAAGGTGAATTTGTAACCATTATTCTCGACTGTAAGAGTAGGATTAGGCCTGTTCGCACCATTAACCGCATTTTGAATGTTGGTGATATAAGTACCCGTATTGGCATTCATCAGTTTATAGCAAAACTCTTCTCCATCAACAGGCACAAGCTTCCAAATGTTGCTAAGGTTGGTCTTTTGAGTTGAAGCCTCTAAGGCGTTTGCTTCAGTGTAAGCATCGTTCAAGCCCATAAAACGGTTGTTACCACTTTTAGCACATTGCAAACGCACATATTGATTGTCAGTACCTGCTTTAACCTTATTGTAATAGGTTAAATAGTTTTTATACGTAGGATTGTGTTGCAATGCTTCCTTTTCGGTGGCAACATCAACACCCAAAAAGTTCTTAGCATTATTTACCAACGTGCTAATGTAAGAGTTAGGCAATGCAGCATAGTTATTAAAAACATCATCGCTCACTTCGGTGAACGTCCAACGACTTGCACCTGCAGAAGCCGACCAAAGAATAAGCTGGTCATTGCCATCATTACCATGAAGCCAAGTTTGTTGACTATCTGAATCGTATGATCCCGTGCCGATAGCTACCGTATTATTGTAAACGTTGGCTGTAATAACTTTTAAATCGGTGCCAGTCGTGTTAGCCTTAACGCCATTAATATATAATTCTGACCAGGCATTCTTCAACTTGTAGGTGCCTTCAGTATCGCCAGCCTCGAGTGTCCATACAGCATCTTTCGTAATGTCACCTGTTTGTACATTAAGTGCACTACCAGGTATAATGTTCGGAACGATGTACTTGTTGGTATGGTTATTCTTAATTAAGTAGCGCTTGCCAACAGTGGGGGTGTGCTTGTCAATAGCTGCTTTGAAAGTTGCTATTGCGTTGTTGACTGACGTCCAAACTGATGCTAAATTATCCCACGTATAATCCGTTGGGATTTTGCTTGAGAAGGCACTGAGTTCTTCTGCTGTTGGTTGATAAATGCCCCCCGTCTTACCCGTATAGGTGGTAACTAAAGCTTGTGCCGGTTTAACATAACTACTTTTGTCATAAAAATAGAACGATGAACCAACTTCTTCTTTTGCTTTAGGATTAATCCAAAAGGCCAAATAAGAACCACGCTGATTTAGATAATAGTTTGTAAGCCCTTTAACCGAAACTGAATATGCCCCAACATTAGAGATCACGTTTTTGTATAAGTTAAAAGTCGTAAGCCAATTGTCAGCACCTCCGGTAGTTGCATTTTCGGTTGAAGCGTCTACCATTTTTGCACGTGCAGCGCCACCTGTATCACCGTTCACATAATTAATCGCTAAGACTTTAGTAGGACCTACGCTCTTGTTATAGAACTTGTAGCCCTTGGTCTCGTCGCCTACTACACACCAAAGTCCTTTATCAATGGTGTTGTTAATTGTGTTAAAGTCATTACCACCATAAAGGTAAGAGTTGGCGTCGACGTTTTCAACCGAAAGGTAAGTGCCACGCAAATAAATTGTAAACCAATGCGTGTCTGCGGCAAAGGAGCTATTGCTCGGAGCTGCTGACGTTTGATAGTCAACAGCTGTTTGAGCTTTTGTTGTAATAACGCTCAATGTAAAGAGCATACACAACAAAAACAATTGTTTAATTTTACCCATTTTTGATTTTTGTTTAGTGTTTATTGTTTTAGTATTTTGAGACTTGTTATTAAAAAACACTACAAAAGTATTTACTAAATATTAAATGTACAAATGGGGGGGTAAAATATGTTAATTCGCAATATTTTGCACTTAAAAAGCATCAAGCATTGTTTATAAGCTGCAATTTGTCGGCTTAATTGGGGGGCGGGTCCTAACCTGGGGGCGACGCGTCCCCGCGTCGGCATTGCCAACTTGGGGTTCGATGCCCCAAGTTGGCAATACTTGAAGTAT
>UQHJ01000009.1 GCA_900540885.1 uncultured Prevotella sp. | reverse complement strand
GCAGGTTGTAATTTATCTGTTTATAGTTGCTAAGCGACTATAAGTAGATGCTCAAAGCCTGCTGCTGCCGCGGGTTACAAACCCGCCCCCCAATTAGCCCGCCCCCCAATTAGGCAGATAAATTGCAGTTTATCTAAATCCGAAACTTAAATAAGAAGGAGATGTGTCAAAACTTATTTGACACATCTCCTTCTTTTGTATATACGCTGTCTAATTACAAACTAAATGCCCCCTTGTTGATAAGGCGGCGAATGGCATCGGGGTCGGTGTTAGGACAAATCATCAACACGCCATTCTGTTCTGATACAACATAGCCGTCAAGGCCTGCAATAATGGCCTTCATGCCCTTCGGGAGGGCTATCATACAGTTCTGCGTACCTTGCAACATAACTTTGGCTCCTCCCGTTACGGCATTGCCGTCGGCATCGGTCTTCGACACTTCGCGTAGCTCTGTCCAACAACCAACATCGGCCCAACCGAACGTACAAGCTTGCACGGCTACGTTGTCACAATGTTCGAGCACCAAGAGGTCAATACTTCGGGGCAAGCCTTCAGGTATGCACGAACGCACATAGTCTACCTCCTGTGCAATCGTCACCATCTGCTGCGCCACGGCCTCAACGGGTTGGTCAGGACGATGGGCCATCTCTGAGAGGTGACGCCCCATAGTCTCGCCCTTCCAAAGGAAGATGCCCGTATTCCAAAGGAACTCTCCACTTTCTAAGAAGAGTCGGGCATAGTTTAACTCAGGCTTTTCACTAAAGGACTGTACTTTGAACATATCCTTCTCGTCTACCTCATCCCCCATCTGTATGTAACCATAAGCCGTATTGGGCTGCGTAGGCTTTACGCCCATAGCTAAGAAGTCGGCATGGGTGTTGACATAATCAAGGCCGTGGAGTATTTGTTGTTCAAACGCCTCTTCATGCTGAATGATTTGGTCGGCCGGACTTACGACTACGCAAGCTTCTGGGTCGGCCAATACGGCGTGCCACGTACCCCAAATAGCCG
Source organism: uncultured Prevotella sp. (assembly GCA_900540885.1). GTDB lineage: Bacteria > Bacteroidota > Bacteroidia > Bacteroidales > Bacteroidaceae > Alloprevotella. The sequence continues at coordinate 49,289 of UQHJ01000009.1, read as the reverse complement.
CAGGAGCCGTATTGAGTTGCACGGGTTCGGGCAGGATATTGGCCTCGGGGAGTTCGGGCAACTGACTGTGTACTAAGGGTACGTAGTCTTCAAAGGTGGAGACGAATATATGTTGTATCGGAATGAAACGTACAAAACGATCGAAGGTCTGTTGTAGCAACGTGCGCCCCGACCCGAAGAAGTCAATAAACTGTTTGGGCATCTCCTTTTGACTAGTGGGCCAAAGGCGACGCCCCGTGCCTCCTGCCAAAATGATGCAGTAGTTTTTATTATTGATCGTTTCCATTTATCTGTTTGATTTTGGTTAGTACGTTGCTAAGATACAAACATTAATCGTATAACGCGAATGTTTCAGCCCTTTTTGAACACTATTTCTCTATTTTTGAACATATAAAACACGTATTAATACATTAACACATTAAGGCGCGCTTCGCGCTTTGTTTTGAACATTAATTATCATTAATTGTTCATTAATTATTTCATTAATTTTTTTCGTTAATTATCTAAATACAATAGCCAATTAATGAACAATTAATGATAATTAATGTTCAAAACAAAACGCGAAGCGCGCCTTAACGCCTTAACGTATTAATGGTTTAGCGTGTTCACGCGTTAACGTTACGATCGGACTCTATGAGTTCGAGCAGTTTATCCACGGCCTGTTCTGTAGGAATGTTCTTCTCGACACATACCTTGCCGCGATAAAGACTCACCTTACCACGTGCTGCACCTACGTAACCATAGTCCGCATCGGCCATTTCGCCAGGACCATTGACAATGCAACCCATGATGCCAATCTTGAGGCCCTTCAAGTGAGCCGTAGCAGCCTTGATGCGTGCTATCGTGCCCGGAAGGTCGTAGAGCGTGCGGCCACAACCAGGGCAACTGATGTACTCCGTCTTTGTCGTGCGCAAACGCGCGGCTTGCAATATGGCAAAGGCCGTAGCGTCTTGCACTGCAATGGATAAAGGACGTTGCCCTTCAGGTTTCTGATTGAAAAGCATTATGCCGTCCGTCAGTCCGTCGAAGAGCAAGGCTCCTAAGTCGGCTGCCGCATAGAGTTGAAATTCCTCCTTCTGTTGCTCGCCCAAGCGGTATTGCTCGAAGAATACAACAGGCGTGCGAAGGTCGTCACGCCAAAGTTCGTGAACCAAGGCACGTTGTTCGCCCAAACGATTTTGGTGATTGCTTTGCGCAATAATCACTACGCCTGGCACTGTGCGCAACAAGGCCTTCACCTCATCATCAAGGTCGAGATAAGTCAAGAAGAGGAACTTGATAGCGGCTCCACACGTAGGCATCGCCATTAAGTACTGCTTCGTAAAGACGGGGTAAGTGTCGGACTCGCCCTTCCAATGGGGTGCATCGACGATATAACCCACGCCCTTCACGCGCTTATCGGCCTTTGGAAGGTTCGCTCCCACGTAGTAATAATCGGGTTGAGCCTGTCCTTCTGGAGCGGCCTCAGTCAGCGCGCCTTCTAAACGTGATGAGATAACTACGGGTACGTTGTCGCCACCGATATTGCCCACTGCTACGGTGCGGCGGCGCGTGGGATTGACATAATTGAACTGTGGTGCTTCTTTACCGGGTATTTCGGGGTGGCCCGCACGTTGTACTACATACGAGGCCAACTTATAGGCTACAGGCACTTCTACTTCGGGGGCTTCGCTGAGGCTTACACGCAAGGTGTCACCAATACCGTCGGCCAACAAAGCTCCTATGCCTACAGCACTCTTGATACGACCGTCTTCGCCCTCGCCAGCTTCGGTCACGCCGAGGTGAAGGGGAAAGTCCATGTGTTCGATGCGCATCTTTTCGCACAACAAGCGCACCGTACGCACCATGACTTGCGTGTTAGAGGCTTTGATTGAGATAACTACGTCTTTGAAGTCTTCCTTTACGCAAACGCGCAAGAATTCTAAGCAGCTCTCCACGATACCTGCTGGCGTGTCGCCATAACGACACATGATACGGTCAGAGAGTGAACCGTGGTTGACACCAATGCGCAAGGCGGTGTGGTGTTCTTTGCAAATGTTGAGCAACTGCGTGAAGCGTTTTTCGAGTCGATCGAGTTCTGCGGCATACTCTTCGTCAGTATACTCTAAGTGTTTGAACTGGCGAGCGGGGTCAACGTAGTTGCCCGGATTGATACGTACCTTTTCAACAATCGTAGCAGCCACATCGGCCACAGCAGGATTGAAGTGTACATCGGCCACTAAAGGGCGGTCGTAACCGCGTCGACGGAGTTCTTCCTTAATATTGCGTAGGTTTTCAGCCTCACGTGTGCCTTGTGTTGTCAAGCGCACGTAGTCTGCCCCAGCATCAAATATGGCCATACACTGGCGCACGCACCCTTCCGTGTCGGTGGTGGCTGTAGTGGTCATGCTCTGTATGCGTAGGGGTTGGTCGCCACCCAACGGGCGATTGCCTATCTTTACCTCGTGACTGTGACGAGGGGTATAGTTGAATAGAGACATGGGGTAATTTGCTAATATGCTAATGGAGTAATTTGCTAATATGCTAATGGGGCAATTTGCTAATATGCTAATGGGGTAATTTGCTAATATGCTAATATGCTAATGGGGCTATTTGCTAATATGCTAATATGCTAATGGGGTAATACTCAGGGTGCAACCATTAGCACATTAACATATTAGCACATTAGCATATTAACTAGTTAGTTTTATACTGATACTTCACCTCTTTGAGGTCGGCATTAGCCTTAACAATCTTTTGTTTCAAGCCTTCTTTATAAGCGGCTAAACGTTCGGCTAAGGCATCATCGCTGAGAGCGAGCATTTCGACAGCAAGGATGGCTGCATTTTGTGCGCCATTCACGCCTACTGTAGCTACGGGAATGCCAGGAGGCATCTGTATGATAGAAAGCATAGCGTCAAGTCCGTCGAGCATGCCTTTGATGGGTACACCAATAACGGGCAACGTCGTGCTGGCGGCAATTACGCCTGGCAATGCGGCTGCCATACCTGCACCAGCAATGATTACGCGCAGACCACGCTCTTTTGCCCCCTGTGCAAAGGCTTCTACCTCAGCGGGGGTACGATGTGCCGAAAGGGCATTCATCTCGAAGGGAATTTGCATCTCTTCCAAGAACTTGGCTGCTTTTTCCATAACGGGCAGGTCACTGGTACTGCCCATGATAATACTTACGATTGGTGACAACATAACTTATTTTTTTATGTGAAAATATGAGATGTAAGAATGTGCAAATGCTTAGTTAATGTGAAAATGCTTAGTTAATGTGCAAATGTGAGAATGTGCAAATGTGAGAATGTGAGAATAGTATAATGCACTTATAAACTCAGCAAGCAAAGGCGACAATTTGCACATTTGCACATTCTCACATTTGCACATTAACCAAGCATTTGCACATTAACCTAGCATTTGCACATTTTACTCGTTTAGTTGCGTGCTGCAACTAAACGAGTAAAATGCTTATCAGTCCGCTCAACACACCAACGAGTACGCCCCATCCTACCTCCGCATACGTGTGTTGGCGCAGAATAAGGCGCGCTGTACACACCATGCCGCAGAGTAACACGGCAAGGCAGAGCCACCACATGGGGTTGAACGAGAATATGAATGAAAAGGCCATCAATGCGCCTATCACACCGCCTGAGGCAGCAGCGTGGGTGCTAATCTTGATGCGGCTATTGACGATTACGCAGATTATCTGTATAACCAAAGCGCCTACTATCACACCTATAGCAAAGCGTGGCATGTGAATGCGGTAGAGCAATACCAACAGGGCGGTATAGCACACAATGCTGACGGCATAAGGCACGTAGCGGCGCTCGCGCTTACTCATCTGGTGACGTGTCCAACCATTCAACCGACGGTAAAGGTAAATGCCTAAGTGTGGAAAGAGTATGGTAAACACATACACCAACGAGGTCAAAAATATTTTCGTTGGCAATGTGAGCATGTTGAGATAACTAAACAGAAACAACACGACAAAGGCCACCACTGGAAGGTAGAAGGGCGAGTAGAGCGACGACACGACTTGTGAGGCTACCACCAACAACGTTGACGATATGCCCGTGCGCCCCGTATCAGCCTCAGCAGGAGGCGCAAAATGCTTCTCTAACTTCTCGATATATTCTTTGTTCACTTTGTTAATGTGCTAAATTATTAAATTGCAAATGCTTGGTTAATGTGCAAATGTGCAAATATGAGAATGTGCAAATGTGAGAATGTGAGAATAATATAATGCACTTATAAACTCTGCAAGCAAAGGCGACAATTTGCACATTTGCACATTCTCACATTTGCACATTAACCAAGCATTTGCACATTAACCATGCATTTGCACATTAACCATGCATTTTTCACCGCTACTCTTTTCTCAATCGTGCCGTGGGGAGTCCTAAGACATCGCGGTATTTGGCTACGGTACGACGCGCCACGTTAAAACCTTGGGCCTTGAGTTGCGCGGCTAAGGCTTCGTCGGACAAAGGGCGGTGTTTATCTTCACCGTCTATCAATTCCTTAAGAGCGGCCTTCACTTTGCGCGCTGAGAGTTCGTCGCCATCGGCAGTCGTAAACTGGCTACCGAAGAAGAACTTCAACGCATAGGTGCCATAGAGCGTCTGAACGTACTTACTACTCGTCACGCGCGATACGGTCGACACGTCTACGCCTACGACATCGGCCACGTCCTTCAATGTGAGGGGCACAAGGGCATCTTCATCGTCATCGCCAAGGAAGAAGGCTTGCTGCTTCTTTGCGATCACCTGCATCACGGCCAAGAGCGTTTCGCGGCGGCGCGTCAAGAGGTTGATAAACGACTGTGCCGCGTCTACCTTCTGTCGGGCATAGGTGTAAGCATCACGCTGCTCACGGCTCAGTTTGCTGCGGTTCGAGCCATACTGCTTAATACTATCGCGAAAGGCGGGACTTACTTGCAATTCAGGCACGTCGCCTTGATTGAGCGTTACGACCACTTGCCTCTCTTCGTTTACGCGTACAAAGAAGTCGGGCACTACTGTAGGAGCACCAATCGCTGCTGACTCACTCAGCGCACTGCCTGGACGCGGATTAAGATGGGTCAGGACATAACGCACGTGGTCGAACGTATCGTCATCTATCTGTAAACGCTGCTTTATCACGTCCCAATGACGACCTACAAACTCCTTAAAGTAACGATCGACGACGCGCAGTGCCAAGTCGGTGTAGGGCGTGCGGTGGTCGGGGTCAGTCAGTTGAATGTGGAGGCACTCTTGTAGCGAACGCGCCCCAATGCCACGAGGCTCAAACTGTTGCAAAATGCCGAGCAAACGTTCTAACTCTGCGTGAGTCGTCTCTATATTATGATAGATAACCAATTCATCGACCATGGCATCGAGGTCTTTGCGCAAGAAGCCATCTTCGTCGAGCGAACCGATAATATACTCCATGAGTTCGGCCTCACGCTCCGTCAGGTTATGTTCACTAATCTGGCTTTGCAGTTCGTCGTAGAACGATACCGTGCCAGCATACTGAAATTCATTCTTATCACGCTCAGCGTCAGCACGCTGTTGTAAGTAAGACGGCACGTCGTCGGCTGAGAAGTAGTCGCCCATGGCATCAGCTTCGCTACCATAGTCAGCTTGCTCTTCAAAGCTATTCTCCTCATCACGCACACCAGCCTCATCGCCTTCACCCACTTCGAGATCGTCGTCGCGTTGTGCGTCGTCTGCCTCCGAGGCTTTATCAACGTCAAAGTTATCAGGGTCTTTCTCTTCAAGAGCGGCATTATCAACCATTTCGTCACGCACACGAGTTACCAACTCTGTGACGGGTAACTCCACGAGTTTTGCCACAGCCACTTGCATTGACGAAAGTTGCTGTGTCTGTACTGCCGCTTGCGACTGTTCTAATCGTTGTGCCATGATTTATATTTTTTTGCAAAGATAGTGCAAAGAAAAGAAAAATGCAATTTTTATTTGCATTGCGCTCGCCTTAAATAAAATAGGCGGCGGCTCGGCTATGCAAAATGAAAGTTTTCCGACTTTCATTTTGCATTGCGCTCGCCTTGCACTATCTTTGCATAAGATAGGCGTTCAGCAGAACGTTCAAACAAACTTGACGTTTTGCGCTCGCCTTGCACTATCTTTGCCCCATACAAAGCAAAAAGAATGAGCGAATATATAGTATCAGCCAGAAAATACCGTCCTACAACGTTTGATAGCGTGGTGGGACAGCACGCTTTAACCACAACGCTAAAGAATGCCATTGCACAAGGGAAATTGGCACACGCCTACCTCTTCTGCGGGCCACGCGGTGTGGGTAAGACGACGTGTGCACGTATTTTTGCGAAGACCATCAACTGCCTATCACCTACGGCCGATGGCGAAGCCTGTAACGAATGCGAAAGTTGTAAAGCGTTTAACGAACAGCGTTCGTATAACATTCACGAACTCGACGCTGCATCTAATAATGGTGTAGAGGACATTCGTGGACTCATCGAACAGGTGCAGATACCACCACAGGTGGGACGCTACAAGGTCTTCATTATCGACGAGGTACACATGCTCTCTACTGCGGCCTTCAATGCTTTCTTAAAGACGTTGGAAGAACCGCCTTCACATGCCATTTTTGTATTGGCTACCACTGAGAAGCATAAGATCTTACCGACCATTCTGAGCCGTTGCCAAATCTATGACTTTGCACGCATCACGGTGGCCGACACCATTAAGCACCTTGCTTATGTAGCACAAAAGGAGGGCATAACCTACGAACCCGAAGCACTACACGTCATTGCAGAAAAGGCTGATGGTGGTATGCGCGATGCACTCTCTATCTTCGACCAAGTAACAAGTTTCTGCGAGGGTAACATCACTTACCAGAAGGTGATTGAAGACCTCAACGTGCTCGACTACGATGAGTACTTTAGCATGACGGACACACTCCTGAAATGCGACATTCCTTCGGCCATGGCTCGCCTCAACAACATTCTCAGCAAAGGATTTGAAGCAAACTACTTTATCGGTGGTTTGGCCTCTCACTTTCGCAATCTGTTGATGAGCCGCGACGAACAAACGCTGCCCCTACTCGACGTGAGCGAACAGGTGCGCCAACGCTATCACGAACAGGCGATGCGCTGCGAACCGAAATTGCTCTATCGAGCACTGAAGCTATGCAACTCTTGTGACATGAGCTACAACACGGCACGCAATAAGCGACTACTCGTGGAGCTCACCCTGATAGAGGTGGCACAAGCGGCTGCTGGCGATGACGATCCAAGTTGTGGGCGTCGCCCTACACGACGACTTAAACCCATATTTTCTCACCTTGCTGCTCCCGCAGTTCAAGGTCAACAACGGCTTGCCACCGCAGCACAACGCCCCGCAGCAACTAACGCGCAACGCCCCACCACTGCAACACCTCCTTCTCATACTGCATCGACTCCTACCTCGGCCGATAACGTGCTACAAAGCCAGTCTACTTACCAGCAATTGGCAACAGCTACTAGCAATACTACTCCCTACCGCGCACGGCCTGCTCGCACACTGTCTATCCGTGCCATGCAACAGCAAATCCGTGCTGCACAATCTGCCTCTGCTACGCCTAACACTGCCTCTAACGCACAAAGCGCTACGAGCGAGAAACCTGTGACACAGAAGCTCTGCACACCTTTCGATGCTGACCGCATGACGTACTATTGGTTTCGTTACGCACAGCAGTTGCCCAAAGAGAAGTATCACCTCATGGGGCGTATGAAGAGCATGGAACCGCAACTCGACACGGCTACGTGGACTATCTCTGTAGAACTTGAGAATGAACTCGTAGAACAGTATATGCGCAAGGAACAAATCTCGCTGATGAACTACTTGCGCACGCAGTTGCGTAACGACTACATCACGCTGAAGTTTAACATCAAGGCCGATACGGCTCCTCATCGCGCCTTTAGCCGCGTTGAACAATATAAGGAGATGCTCAATACTTGTCCCGACCTCGAATTTCTACGCCAAGAACTCAACCTGGAGTTGGCGTGATTGCTTTTTGCTGACGAGTTGACAAGTTCGTAACTTATCAACTTTAAAGAACATTAACCCTAAGAACAAATAAAATACATAACACATGGAACAAACACCACACAAGTATGTGACAGTAGCATACGAACTCTACGCTGACAACGAAAAGGGCATTCACGAACTCATTGAGAAAGCTCCCGTTGAACACCCCTTCCAATTTATCAGTGGTATGGGTGTGGCACTCGATACATTTGAAGATAAAATCTTAGCTTTGACTCAAGGCGCTGACTTCGACTTCACACTGAAGCAAGACGATGCATACGGCCCCTACGTACAAGAACACGTGATTGAACTCCCTAAAGAGACTTTTAGCATCAACGGTAAGTTTGACAAAGATATGGTTTACCCTGGTGCCGTATTGCCTTTGGTCAATGCTGACGGCAATCGTTTCCAAGGCCTCGTACTTGAAGTAAAAGACAATGTTGTCGTAATCGACCTCAACCACCCCTTAGCTGGCAAAGACCTCCACTTTAAGGGTCAAGTAGTCACGATGCGTGATGCTACTGACGATGAACTAAAAGAACTCATCAAGATGATGAGCGGCGAAGGCGGCTGCAACTGCGAGGGCGGTTGCGAAGGCGGTTGCCATCACGGTGAAGGAGAAGGCGAAGGCTGCTGCGGTGGTCATCATCATGGTGAAGGCGAAGGCTGCTGTGGCGGTCATCATCATGGTGAAGGAGAAGGCTGCTGCCACAAGCACTAAAATCTTTTGTTGACGAATTAACAAGTAGACGAGTTGACAAGTTAACGAATAAGCATGTCCCTTTAATTAGGTAACTTGCTCGTCAACTTGTTAACTCGTCTACTTGTCAGCTCGTCAACTTGTTAACTCGTCAACTAACAAGAAACTAACTAAACAAAACATGAGCAACACATTTGGCCACCTATTTCGACTCACCACCTTCGGCGAAAGCCACGGTACAGGCATTGGAGGCGTGATAGACGGAATGCCCGCTGGCATCACCGTCGACCTCGACTTTCTACAGTCAGAACTCAATCGACGCCGCCCTGGACAGAGCCGACTTACCACCGACCGCAAAGAGGCGGATCGCGTAGAGATACTTTCTGGCACGTTTGAAGGCAAAACTACAGGTTGCCCCATAGGCTTCTTAGTGCGCAACGAAAATCAGCACTCTAACGACTATGACAATATGCGTGACGTCTTTCGCCCTTCACACGCCGACTTCACCTACCAAACGAAGTATGGCATTCGCGACCACCGTGGCGGCGGACGTACCTCTGCTCGTGAGACGATAGCACGCGTCGTGGGCGGTGCTTTTGCTAAGATGGTATTGCGCGAGAAGGGCATTCGCATCACGGCTTACACCTCACAAGTAGGCTCCATCGCCTTAACAGGCACTTATCATGACTACGACTTCAACGAGATAGAAAAGAATCCCGTACGTTGTCCCGATGCTGAGAAGGCTGCCGAAATGGCACAACTCATCTCTGAAGTGAAAGCTGAGGGCGACACCATTGGTGGTATCATCACTTGCGTCATCGAAGGGTGTCCCGTAGGATTGGGTGAACCCGTGTTTGACAAGTTACACGCACAGCTGGGGGCTGCTATGCTGGGTATCAATGCCGTAAAGGGATTTGAATATGGTGACGGATTTGCTGGCGTTACCGCACGCGGCAGTGAGCAGAACGACCTCTTCACCACCGACGAAGAAGGACGCATCACCACTCGTACGAACCACAGTGGCGGCATACAAGGCGGACTGAGCAACGGACAGGATATCTACTTCCGCGTAGCTTTCAAGCCCGTGGCTACCCTACTGCGTGAGCAGCCTACCGTCGACCGCGAAGGACGCGCCACCCTACTCAAAGCCCGTGGCCGACACGACCCCTGCGTTCTGCCTCGCGCCGTACCCATTGTCGAAGCCATGGCTGCCATGGTTATTTTAGATAATTATATGCTTTATAACACGCCCAAGTGTTAAAAACGTCGCTTTTGTAAACTTTTCTTTACAAAATCTTGATTTAACTCGTGCGGTTTTATATATTTGCATTATCAAGTTGTCGTGATGATAACGCTAACAAATAGTTTAGTTAAGTCTAGTTTAGTTTTTGTGTTGGTTAATGGAGGCTCGTGGAGACGGTGCCTCCATTAATTTTTTAGGCTTTATAACGAATCGCCATTAGAGCTTGCGTTTAGAAGTAGCATTTGGTGCTTGCGTTTTTGCAGTGCGTTTCAGGCAACTTAGAATTCCCCCAAACTATATCGTTTTAATGTCTATTTTGAACACCCTTCCTCACAACGCGCAATTGCCCCAGCACGTGGTATCCGCGGTGTCGCATCACCTGCTTTGGGTAGCATCTATTACAAAAAAACACTTCCAGCGCAGCAACTCATACAATAATCGCACATTTTGTACAATCAACGCCAACATGCTTGTGACAGAGTGCGAAGAGTTGTATTTTTGCAGCGTCAAAATACATAATGACAAGTAAAGTAAGCAAAAACAGAGGCATTGAGCAGCTACCGTGAAATAGCAATGTGGAAGTTCTTATTTTTCAGTTGAGGTGTTGTTTGATGCCTTTTTATATGCTTCGTGTATGCATTACCTTAACCCCTAAATTTTTAGGGGTAGAAAATGGCATTTTCTTAAGGGTGGTTCTAATAATTCTGAAATAGGGATTGGTGCGCTATCAGAAGTGTTTTTTTTGAAAGTTTGAGAGGGAGCATAGCGGACTATGTGACCAAACAAACTTTCAGAAAGACACTTCCGAGAGTGTGCAAATCACATTTCAGAATAGCAGAACTCAAAAAACAGAATTTTTAGAACCACCCTTAAATAATAAATACTTAACTTTGCGCTTAGGGTCTGAGTTGTTGGAAATGCCCAACTGCTATGAAGACCCTCAATGAATGAGCGTATTGAACGTTGTCTTGAAATAGAAATGTGGAAGTTTCGATATTCAGTAAGGCAAAACGTACAATATCGTTCACGCGTATTATGGTATCATTACGTGCGCACCTCACACCATTCTTTAGCAAATGGCGTGAGGCAGTGTGTGCTACAAATACCTTTGTACAAGCGTGGACTATTGTCTGTTGCATACTGAATAGGTCTCTTCCACAACCTCTATTTCAGCAACGGGCGATGGTGCCACGCTTTTTTGGCTCTTAACCTTAATTACAACCCTTGTGTGAGTTCAGAACAACTTTGTTAACTTATATACATCTATATGGATAGCAGATATATTTACATTATCACTCGCGACGAATTGGTGCGACTTGATTGTTCCAAAGTGGTCTACATGGTGGGCGATGGCAATTACACCGATATTGTGCTCGTCAACAAGCAGAAGCACTCCATCTGTATGAACCTGTCGCGCATGCAGCAACTTGTGAGCGAAAGTTTGCGCGAGCAAGCCTCTTTCTTTGTGCGCATAGGCAAGCGCTTTATCGTAAACCTTAGTTTTGTATACAAGGTTCAACCCTTGCAAAAAAGCCTCGTGCTGACTGATGGTGTAAACTTTGCTTTCAAGTTGGGCATATCCAAGGAGGTGCTCAAGCAGTTGAAAGCCTTGCTCCTTATGCGTGTAACGAATTCGATGGCAAAGAAGGAACCCGTTAAGTAGGGTAGTACATTTAGGGTGATTATAAACACCGAATTTTTTATGGAAATAATAATAGGAAGAGAAGAGGGGGCACGCCGCCTTCATTGCATGGTCGACGGAAGAGAGTTTAACATAGGCCCTGCGGGCATGGTGCCACTCTCGGTAAGCCGCAAGCATTGCCGCATCACGATAAATAGTGGCCACATCAACATCGAAAACCTTAATCTGCAAAATGAGACATACGTAGACGGCAATCAGGTATTCAGCAAGGCGCTGACGGTTTCAAGCCGTGTGCAGCTCGGCAAAGACCGCTTTCTGTTGCCTTTGCGGCAAATACTCCAGCTGGTTAATGGTGTGTCGGCGCCAATGGGCGGCCAGCCTGCAAAAGAAGTACCTACCTTCTCGTTACGCCCATTGAAAGCTGTATGGAGTGAATATGAGCAGCAAGTGCTCGACATACAAAATAAAGTCTCTCAGAAAGCCAACCAGCAGCGTTTGCAGGGTATACTGTCATTGCTCGGTGTGTGCGTAGGTCTGGTTCCTGGCATCAATGTGGCAGTGCGTGTTGTTATAGTGCTTGGTGCGTTGCTCCTGGCGGTATATTTCTTTTGCCGGGGTAAAAATGAGGACAGCGTGGCGCAACAAATTCACGACCTTAACGAAGAATATGCCAAGAAATACAAGTGTCCTAACCCCCAATGTGGCAAGCCTTTCGGAAACATACCCTATCGCAACATAGAGTACTACAAGCAATGCATCTCCTGCGGGTGTAAGTACACCCACTGACATTTTGTACAATAAACGGGATAGTTGCTACAATCTTTCAAAAATGTCTTTACAACTCATGGCTGGCGGCATAACTTTGTGTCATCATTAACTCAATAACTCAAGTTTCGGATTTAGCAAGCGCGGCTGAATCCGAAACTTGAGTCAATAAATACCAAAAAACGATGAACAACGAAGAAACAATTATCATGCAGCCTCAGAGTGGCAATAACCCTAAAGCTAACCAAGCAACACCGGCTGCCGAACCGAACGCAAAACCCAAGAAAACTCGCGGAAAAAGGGGTGCTGCCATGGCTGGCGCAGCCGTTGTAGGTGCTGCCGTTGGCAGCGGAGCCACGTTGGGTGTAGAAGCAGTGGTTGATGAAAGCAACAACGACCAGGAGGAGAACAATACCCAGACGGCGGAAGCGCAGACTGACAACGCTGCAGAGTCACAGGAGGTAGAGGCTGTTGCAGACCCCCAAGACGGTATCGAGACCGAGCAGCCTCAGTACGTATCCGAGGCACCGCGCGATGTGAATGCAACCGTTGACGATGTGGCATCAAATGGCGAGAACGACTACACCGGTCTTGGTGGTGATAACTTTGTAGCGCAAGAAGATCCATATCTGCAAACTGCCAGCGACGATGGTATGGGCGTGCACGATAATCAGATACAAGTGTTAGGCGTGTATGATGTACAAAACGAAGACGGAAGCATGATGCAGGCGGCCACAATTACTGATGGTCATTATATAGGTGCTGTGATAGATGCGGATTACGACGGTACGGCTGATACCGTCATTGTGGATTACAATCAAAACCAGCAGATTGAAGAGGGCGAGGTGTTCGATGTGTCCAACGAAAATATTCAGATGCAGGATTTTCAAGATGCGCACGTTGCGCAGCAGCAGGACATGATGCAGCAAGAGCAAGAACATCTGGCCTATAATGTAAGCGACGATCAGCCTGACTACTGCAACAATGCTGACATTCAAGATGCCTAAGGTGGTAAAGAGCTTGCTGCTTTGGGTGGTGCTGCTGGCAGTGCCCTTGCAGGGAGAGGCAAAGACTTACCTCCTCTCGGTGGGCATATCCGACTATCCTGGCAGCCGGAATGACCTTCGTCTGCCCCACAACGATGCCGCCACCATGCAGTGGGTGTATCAGCAGAACAAGTATGCCCAAACAAAGCTCTTGATTAACAGTCAGGCAAAACTCGCAACCGTAAAAGCTACCTTGCGTAATATGGTGGCAAAGGCTACAGCCAACGATATTGTGGTATTGTTTTTCAGTGGCCACGGTGTACCAGGTGGTTTTGTGTGCTACGACGGCATACTCAGCTATGGAAGCATCTATTCAGCCATGGCGACATGCAAGAGCCGTAACAAGATGATCTTTGCCGATGCTTGTTTTGCGGGAGCTATGCGCCAGAACCGCAACACAAGACATCAAGGCGGAGGCGTGAGAAAGAATAGCAACGTCATGCTCTTTCTGTCGTGCCGCGGCAATGAAGTTTCGATTGAGTCAAGAAAACTTACCAACGGCTTCTTTACCTATGCCTTGCAGCACGGATTGCGGGGCGGTGCCGACGCCAACCACAACCGCATCATTACAGCCAAGGAACTCTTCGACTATGTCAGTGCAAGGGTGAAGCGCCTGTCGGGAAACCAGCAACACCCCGTGATGTGGGGACGTTTTCCCAATAATATGCCTGTGATGAGGTGGTAATACTACGGGTTGACGGGTTAACAGGTTAACAGGTTAACTGGTTAACGGGTTGACAAGTAAGTATGTTATACACCACTTACGATGTTAAGGCTGGTAAGAAGCTTCAAAAGCTTGGCAAACGTACCCGTTAACTTGTCAACTTGTTTACTAATTCCGCCAACGCGTTAAAATAACACAGCAGCAATGGATAATACGATAAGAATAAAATGTCCCACTTGTGGCAAGATACTCCGCTTGAACAATGTGCCAAATATCAATGCAGCCACTTTCACATGCCCAGTATGTAAGGAGAAGCACGTTGTTGGCCAATGTCAGCGCTATGTGTCCACCCAGACCTCAGAATGTGAGGAAACGCAGTATGGCAGCGCGGGTACGTCACAAGCCGGTAATGAGGAAACGCAGCTACGTTCAGGACAAGCAGCATCGGGCGGTACAGACGTGACCACCGTGGGCCCTGCTCCCAATAGGACGATAGGCAAACTGGTTGATGCCATGGGCCGATGTTATCAGCTGAAGCAAGGCTCCAACACCATCGGGCGGAAGGCCACCACATCGTCGGCCACCGTGCAGATACAAACTACTGACCGCACCATGAGCCGTAGCCATGCCATTATTGAAGTGTATAATCAACGCGGGCAGATTGTGCATTTGTTGAAAAATGGCGCTAACAAGAATCCTTCTTACCTGAACGGTGCGCTCATCAACCAGTTTGACCAGCTTATTCTTAATAACGGCGACCGCATTAAAATGGGAAGCACGGAGTTAACTTTTACAGTATAACACACATTCAATGAAATATCAAATTAAAGCATACAACCTGCAGGAGCTTGGGCAGCGAGCCAATCAAGAGGACTCACTCTTCCCAGCTTTAGGACAGTCTACAACAGATTGTCGCCTTTTCGTACTGTGCGACGGAATGGGCGGACATGAAAAAGGCGAGGTGGCTTCGGCCACGGTGTGCGAGCAAATTAGTCGTACGATACTCAGTCAGTGGCATGCCGGCGAACCCCTCAGCGACGACCTCTTTCGTCAAGCCCTTGCCGCAGCCTACGACGCGCTTGATGCTAAGGACGATGGGGCCGAACGCAAAATGGGCACTACTATGACCTTCCTTTGTTTGCACGCCAATGGCGCAACGGTAGCTCACATTGGCGACAGCCGCGTTTACCAATTGCGTCCCGCCACCAAGCATTCGCCAGCGCGCATCGTCTTTCATACGCGCGACCATTCGCTCGTCAACGACCTTGTCAAGATAGGCGAGATTACAGAGGAGGAGGCGCTCCACCACCCGCAGAAGAATGTTATCACGCGTGCCATGCAGCCCTGTCAGGAGCAGCGTGCAAGAGCCGACATTGCCCACCTCACCGACATTAAGCCGGGCGACTATTTTTATATGTGTTCCGACGGCATGCTTGAGCAGTCCACCGACGAGAATATTCTCAACATCATCACCAAACCAAACTCCACCGATGAGGAGAAACTTGAGATGCTCCGCAGTGTGACTGAGGAAAACAAGGACAACCACACGGCACACCTTATACATATTGAAAAGGTAATAGGAGCTAATCCCCTTCAAGCCCCAGTTCTGCCTCGCCTGCAGGAGCCAAAGGGCACGTTTGTTACTCCCGAATTTTCTGCCACCACTCTGCATCCGCAGCCTAAGCGCCGTAATCTGTTGCCGTGGCTGTTGGTCGTGTTGCTTTTAGTCATTATAGCTGCTGGCGCTTCGTACTTCATTTTGGGTAATAAAGAGAATAAGAGCGCAAAGCCCGATAGCACTAAAATAGATTCTGCCAAGGGTCGGTCTGCTGAGAAGAAAAAAAGCGATGCACTCATAGAGAACACCTCTTTACAGCCTGTTTCCCCTCAACGTAAAACATCTTTACCAGCCTCTGCCGAAAGACAACCACAGGGGGTGGACAGCAAGCCTGCAAAACCATCTAAGCAGGAAAAGCCACAAACGGTTGCAGACGACAAGCAGGACGCAAAGGAAGACGAACACATTGTTAGCGAGATTTTCAAGAGTAGAAAAGGCTCTCCAAAAGAAGAGAAGCAAACTTCTAAGTTTAACGCAAAGAAGAAATAAGTGTGTCAGAGAAAAAGAATAATAAAAACAAATGGATTGAATTGGCCGTAATCTTAATCGGATTAACTCTTGGAATTCTTCATGCGTGCTTTGATGTCAAAATTCCATTTCTTCCTAAATCAAGAACTGAAAAGGCCGCTGAGGAGTGGCAGAAGAATTTAGAGAAAAAAACAGAAGGCCTCGAAAAAGTAAACATGCGAATGACGGACCAAACAGAACCTTAAATATCCCCTTAAATAACCCATGCAACAGAAATTATCAACCGGCACCCTTCTGCGTGAGGGGGCATACAAAATAGAGCGTGTCCTTGGACAAGGCGCATTTGGCATTACCTACCTTGCCGAGCACGTACATTTGGGCAAGAAAGTCGCCATCAAAGAGTTCTTTATGAAGGAGGTCAACTCGCGTGGCGAAGATGGCAGCATTACGGGCATGACCGACGGCAGTCTGTCGTACAACTATTGCCGTAAATTTCAAAAAGAGGCGCGCAACCTCTCTCACCTTGAGCACCCCAATATTGTGCGTGTAACCGACCTCTTCGGTGAGAATGGAACGTTTTACTATGTGATGGACTACATCGAGGGTCAGAACCTCAACGATTATGTAAAGTCTGGCCCGATAGGTGCCGATGAGGCCACCAACATCATCAAGGCTGTGGCCGATGCGCTCATCTATATGCATGAGACACACCACATGCTTCACCTCGACCTCAAGCCCGGCAACATCATGCGTCGTGCAAGCGATGGCCACATTTTCTTGATAGACTTTGGACTGAGCAAGCACTACGATGCCAACGGTCAACCCGAGACCTCCACCAACATCGGTCTCGGCACGGCTGGTTATGCGCCCATAGAGCAAGGTAATCAAGCAAAGAGTGGCGAGTTCCGTCCCACCATCGATGTCTATGCCCTTGGTGCCACACTTTACAAACTCCTCACCCGTGAAACGCCTCCCGCAGCTTCCGAACTTGTGAGCGACGATGAATTGGTAGAGGATAATCTGCGTGAAAAAGGTGTGCCAATCAATCTTATTAAGGTGGTAACCGAGGCAATGTGTCCGAATGTGAAGAAGCGTACACAGACAGTGCGTGATTTTAAGAACCAACTGTCTTTGGACGCTGTACCTTCTGTAGCTGAAAGTAAAAGTGCTGAGAACGAAGAACAAAACTTTACAGCAGATGAGGAGACCATTGTGGGAGGTCCATCAGTTAAAGATAATAGCGACTCAGATCATACGGAACCCAAACGTCTCTTGGCTCAGAAGTATAGTGAAACGTTCGATGTTCCCTTGCGAGAAGCTCTGAATTATATCTTAGCGCATGGCATGTCTGAGACGCAGCGTGTAATAGACAATGCTATGGCTACAGAGCGTTCATCACGGAGTACAGAAGAGCAGAAGAACACTAATAGTGAGCCGAAAACCGAGGACGTAGAAGCTTGGAGGAAAAGAGACTCTTTCCGCCCATTCTCATTCAAAGGCAGAATAGGGCGCCTGCAACTAATACTTTCGTATGTAGTGGGCTTTGTGGCTTGGTTTGCATCTCTCCTCTTGTTTGATATAGAACATTCCGACGGAAATGGAGGTGTAATCTTGTTATCCCTTGCTTGTACAGCAGTCTTTTTCTGGTTCCTCTATGCTCAATGCGCCAAGCGCTGCCACGATTTAGGCAAGTCGGGCGCATGGATGTTCGTCCCATTTTGGAACATTCTATTGTTCTTTGCCGAAGGTGAGAAACAAGACAACCAGTATGGACAAGGCACAGCTACAGAATCAGATCATAGCGGCAATAACATATTGTGGATCATATTCGGGATTGTTGTGCCAATAGGGGGACCATACATTTGGTATAATATGGATAATTTTGATGAATCAATAGCGCAAAGTGAAGTAAATTGGTACGTCGACTCCGCCAGTCCTGCTAATGTATATTGTATCTATGAAGGCGAAAGGCATTATAGACCTCGCTGGGAACTTCCTGATGGTCAGCGTGAAATACACTATGCGGAAGACGACCCTCGAGAGTCATTCTCTGGTACAATTAGTAGCAGAGATTGTAATGGCCTACTGAAATATCGTAATGGTGACTATTTTAATGGTACTATTTCGAATGACCAAATCATGGATGGTCATGGTAAAATAACTACTGAATATGGCACTTATGAAGGTGATTTCTTTAATGGTGAAATGAATGGTCCGAATGCATATTTCAGTTATCCTAATGGGGATGTTTTTGTCGGTTCGTTTGCTAATAATGAATTTAAAGAAGGCAAGTATACCGTTAAGCAAACCAGAGAATACTTTGTCGGTTCCTTCAAGAAAGGGCAACCAAGTAAAGGCACTTGGTATGACAAGAAAGGTAATAAATTAGAAACTCTATAAACAAAAAAATATGAAAAAAATAATTTTAATCTTGATGCTGTTAATGGTTTGTTTTAATATTTCAGCACAAAAAACGATTGTACGCAGAAATAACAAAACGGCTCAACCATCAAAAAACATTACGCACAATAGTAAATCTGCACGAAATACAAGTACACCATCAAAGCATAAAACTCGTAATGTACCAGACCATGCAGTAGATTTAGGTCTTCCTTCTGGAACTCTATGGGCTGATAGGAATTTAGGAGCTTCAAGTGAGTCTGATTATGGCAATTATTTTGCTTATGGTGACATAACTCCAGAGAAATACATAGGTGACAGTGATGAGAAAAATTACCCCAACAAAAACATCGTTCGAACGAAAATGGATGCAGCAACTCATTATTGGGGTGGTCGCTGGCATATGCCTACCCGGGCACAGGCAAATGAGTTAGTCAAGTTCTGCAAATGGAAAGAGACCAAAATTGAAAACAAATTCGGATATAGAATAACAGGACCGAATGGTAATAGTATTTTTTTACCATCTGCAGGAGATATGATGTTTATAAAAGGGCAGACAACTCCAGATTATGGCGACCAAGGCTCTAGAGGTAATTATTGGTGTGGTGAAGTTAATCTAAAAAAAACAGAAGAAAACGCTTATCACATATATTTTGCGACAGATGGACATAGTTGGCACTACGTTACTGTAATGATGAAATGGCTTTATTATCCGATAAGACCCGTATGGAATTGAATTGTGAGTCCACTCGGAAAAGTCCTCGACGCTTTTTGACCGATAATTCTGTCAATACCAATATAACTAAAGATGTTGTGTCTCAAGCACACAAAGATATCTTTGTTTGTGGGTTGGATATTTTTGTACAATACATGCAATCAGAAAGCAATATGAATCACCCTTTTACTAGACAGTGCCCTTTGCCAGAATGGCAAACAAGTTGAGATAATAACAAAGATGATATTTGAACTTTGTTATATAGAAGTGAGTAAATAAAATGGCTAATCCATTATCCTGCCTATATGAGTGTTGAATAGGAGGTTGGAAAGTGAGGGCGCGAACTCTTCTTTAAAATGTTCCACTTTTTAAATCTTAAAATGACAAAATAGAAAATACTATAGGTCACTAAAGAAGTTTTAAAAATATCAGTCAGTTTTTACTGCAACTTTCAGATGGACCCCTTAACAGGTTTCGTTGTTGATTATGCAGCAGAACGACTGATTGATTGGGCTTTCGCTTACTTCTTTAGTGTATAATAGGAACTCCTATTATACAGATTTAGCATGAATTCCTACACAACGAAAATATAGAGTCAATTTTATTTCGCGCATAATTTTGTGCTAGATATGGTCTTAGGTAGGATATTCTTGAATTAGATCAAAATAGAAAGGTGACAATGGCGGTGAGGATACACCTCTTACCATTCCTAACAGAGAAGTTAAGCTCACAGGCATTGATGGTACTGCGGTTTCGTGGGAGAGCAGAAAGTTGCCAATTAGATTCTAACTATATAAATATTTTAATTATTGTCAATATGACAACAAAAAACTTTATTTAGAAGGGGTCTTTATGGATCAAGAAGACCCCAAGTAGTTTGTTAGTTTGTGTCCTGACAATTCTGATACATATTACACTACTGATAGGAAACTACCATTAGTTTTAGAATTGCCCTTGTTAGTAGCACGCAGAAGAGGTTCTCGATACTTTATGTGGCATTGAGGAAACTCTACACGCGTATAATGAAAGCAAGACCATAGAATACGAACGAAGAAGGAAACGGAGATTCCAAATCCAATAATGGGAGCAATCCTCGTTAGGCAGCCAGCAAATGGCTGCCTAACGTCATTTTTAGCCTTTAGTCTTTATGATGACTATAATGTAAGCATACTTACTTGTTAACCTATCAACTTGTTAACCTGTTAACCAGAAATTCCGCCAACGGGTTAATAAAAGGATAAAGTGCTTTGTTTTGGGTTAGCCCAGTCACACCTCCTCGCGCTGCCTTTTCAATTTCTCCCTTGCCTCATTTATCAGCGTGGCGGCAGCGCACAAAGGCTATCGACTCCGGATTCTCAAATCCGCGCTCACGCAGCAGCAGCTTATGGCCGAGGCGCATACTTGTTTATTTCATGTATAACAAACCCCTCCCTAAAAGCCACATCTTTATTTCACCAAAACGATTTCATTGTAAGTATGGCGTCCCCCGTCACACTCAATGTGCAGCAAATAAATACCCCGCTCCAACTTTCGGAGCGATAGCACACCCTGGCGTCCGTCAGCAGACAAAGCACGCTTAACCAATCTGCCGCTTACGTTGTACATGCTCACACCAAATAAATCGTGGGCCGAAATAATAAAATCGTCACCCTTGCGCCTCACACTGAATGGCTTAGTAGTGGGCAAACAAGTTGAGGTTGACGATGACCCTGTCACCACATCTTGCTGAAAGAGTGTGAGCACATCGCCCTCGCGTTTCAGGTAATAGGGGGCCGCCTCAGGATTGTTCAGCTCAACGTCTTGCCCGTCAAGCTTGCCCATAACTATAAGGCGATAGGTGTGGCCATCGTACCATGGCAAATTATCCTTGCGCAACCAATAGCTAAATAATGGTACGTCGTAAGATGACGACACGTCAACCTCATCATCAATGCCTTTCACATAAGTCCTTTCTTTCGTCTGAGTGTCTTCGGCCAGCATCGTAATATGTCCGCTGTAACACTTGTCTTCTGATGTGCGCAACGACACAGCAAGTTTGAAAAGAGACGTTTGCGAGAGGTCAACACTGCCACTCTCAATCTTGTCGTTAGAGTCGTCGGCCATGAACACTTCAACCTTGGCCATGAGCGGTTTGTCCTCTGCTTCAGCTACATCAATGTAAGGCACCTCCTTGTCGTGTATATTATTGATGGGGTAAAACAGAGACTCCTCCGCGTCGGCCGAAAGCAGCAGCCTCGCTTCGTAACGCCCCGGCACAAGACTGGCGGGGAGTGAAAGCGTGATGGGAATTTCAGTTTCAGAAAATCCTTCTATTTCAGTACATTCGTCCACCCGGGTGTCTAACACAACCACCTGGTGCTCATCAAGCAGCTGCACCCTCATGTAGCAGTCGCGCGGCACACCATTCAAGTTTTTAACAGTAAAAAATGCCTGCACCCTGCCACCCTGTTCGGCCGCACCGCTGAGGCGTGGCTGTGCCATGAGCTGAAAGTGAGCCTCGTCGGAGCACACCTCAGACACGCGACCTGCATCGTCGGTCAGTTCCACCTCAATGATGGGGGCCTTTTTCATTCTAAACAGGTCGCCCCATGTGCCATCATCGTTACGGGCCACACACACGGGGGTAAGGCTATAATATCCGTTGGCAAGGCCAGCCAAACTCATCTGCACGTGCTGTGGCTGATTTACCAAATAGTCAGTCCCCATAAAGCCATCATGGTCTGCCCCATAAATGCGCTCCGTAAATCCGCCGTTGTCATGGTCGTCTGAATAGGCCACGCGCACAAACTTGCCACTGTCGTTGCAAACGGCTATGCCAATATCGCCCTTAAAGGGAGTACCTCTGTTTACAAATGAGTTAATCACAACGGTTTGGGGCTGTGAGGTGCTGAAACTCTTGTCGTCAGCACCCTTGAGCGTGACAGAGCCTCCCTCATTAAACATGAGCTGGGGCGAACCCTCCAAAAGTCCGCGGTCTATATCGGGATATTTATCATTGTTGGGGTGTGCAAGAATGGCCGTTACGGCACGGTTAAAGGCCAAGGGCTTACCCTGAAACTCACCACCGGTTTGTGACAAACTGAGATTGGTGAGCGAATAATAAGCATCACCTTGCCCTTCCCAGCCAAAATTCATGTGGAAAAGGCCATTCTCGTCAAAGCCATCGGCCACCCAGGCGTGTCCCGAAGCAGTGTTGGCGGGGCGCCCCTCAAGGTAAACGGGACAGCCATTCAGCAACTCCTGCCGCAATATGCTGGCAAAGCGACCTGGGCCCTCCACAGCCCTCGTCACGTATGCCGCAGTATAGTCAAAGTGCTTTTGCAGGGCTTGGTATGCAAAAAGCCCCTGTGTGCCGCTCGAACTGGGAGTGTACTGCATAGATGAAGCTATACCCACATCGCTCATGAGTTGTGCCACGGCATGCTCCTGTGTGGCGGTGGCACGCACGGGATAGCGGTAATCGGGCAGCATCTCAGCCCAGTCGTAATAAGATTGGCTAAAGTCGGCACTCTTGGTTGTTTGGTCGTAGGTAACGGTATATTCATGCTTGCCAAAGCCGTGTGCGGGCCATTGGTAGTAATACATCATTTGTGCCACGGCAGTGGCCACGCAACCGCTGTACGGATACCCCGTTTGAGCATTGAAGGGGTGCGATTGTCCCCACTTGGTTTTGAGCAGAGGCTGAACTGTCTGGCTGAAAGTTGCTGCGCGAGGGCTGGCTTGCATAGCCACCTTTTCACTCTCAATGTCATAGTATGCTTGTCTGTACCCCTCTAATAGCCATTTTACACACGGGTTAGCATTCAGCGTGTCAAGCGTGTTTTCGGTATCGTAAGCCAATATTTCGCCCATGGCGTCATTGCCTGCAACAATTACAAAGCCGTGTCCGTGTGCATCATTAAATATATAATAAGGTACATTGCCAGTGCTATGTTCTTGTTGTTCCGCTTGTGCTTTAATGCTTTTGTTGTTACGCAGCGTAATATACTTTTGGGCAATTTTTGCAGCCCTTTGGTAGTCAACCCGTTCAGCGTCGGCCGCAAATGTGGCAGACATAAGCAGGGTTACGACTATCAGCAGTCGGGTAATAGCATAGGGAGGGTAATGAGCCTTTATCATCGTGTTGAGTACGTTGTTATTTATGCAAGAATAGTATCAGTGCAAAGATAGTCGGTTTTTCAGACAATCGCAAATTGACTGGTTACATCATGCGGGTAGGGGGAGGTAAGTACTTTTTGTGTATGTAGTACTTGCCTCCCCCTATAGTTAGGTGTCTGAAATTAGTTGATTCTAAGACCGACCAGTAAGGGCTAAAACATAATAGAGCCAACTGCACTCAACAGTCTTAAACCTCCGCTAATGACCATGATGATGCCCGCAATATTACAAGCCAGCTTTATCCATTGTCGCGTTTTACGACTGCCTTGGGTGATCCAGCCAGGCACGAATAACCATAGCAGCAGCCCCATAGCAATTTGTATAATACATTTTGTAACCATCGCTAACAAACCGAATCCGTTTCGATGTAGACGGAATCACTTTTAGAGTAATCTTCGGACGGGCTTTCTTCTGTATTGTCAGATGGATATACGTCCTGCTTTCCGCATATTTCTTCAAGCCCTTGTACAAATCCATCAGCCTCATTCGACGATTTTTTCGCAATATGCTCAAGATATCGGCTGAATGCTCCTACGCAAATGCCCTTGAGACGTCCGATTTCGTGGAGTTGTTTTGGGGTGAAGTCTTGGTAATTCTTGGCAATCTCCTCGTCTATTTGTTTGAATTCTTTGGCAGCGCGCTGCCATTGCGTAATAGAGTAATCATTGCCTTGGCGCTCAAGCTTTTTGCTCAGCTTTTCAAGGCGTTTTACAACTTTTTGTTCACGGCTGGTACACGAAGTGGTTAACGACAATGAGCAAATAGCAATGATTATAAATAGAATGTGTGTCCTCATGGAATGTCAGTATTGTTGGTTGATAAAGTATTGTCAGAAGTCTTATGTTCAATCATACCGGGCTTAGGTATGACATGAATCAAAAATCGTTGGTTCTTCGCATTGGTCGGCACATCGGGCATCATGCGCATTACCCCCTTGTCGCCGCTTCCGCAAACAAGCAATTCGCACTTTTGAGCATGGTTGGCATCGCGCAGACTGATATCATGTGCTTCCCAAAAGTTTACCAAGGCCAGAGCGCGTTCATAGCTCAGCACATCGTTGTTTTCGTGCACATTGCGCCAGTAGGGGCCTTTTGATGATTGTCCCTCCACCACGACAAGAAAAGGCGATTCATACACCGCATAGATGCTGTCAATAAACTGCACGATGCGCGAGCCAGCGGCCAAAAGTTTGTGCTTGGCTGCAGGGTCAATGCTCTCAATGTTTGAGTCGTAAATGGGGAATTGCACATCAATTTTTAGCACATGCTTCTTAAACTGCGAGTTATATTCAAAATAACGCGAGTCAATAGCCTGAACCGAGTGTTCCAGTTGGTGTATTTTGTTCAGCTCCTCCTCGTTTGCCTTGCCATGGGCGTACATCATGATGACTGTGGTAACAAATAGCAGCAACATCACAAAGAACAGGCTGGTCATGAGGTCTGAGTAGCTGGTCCAGAAAAACGATTTGTTCTTCATAATTTCATGTGTGTAGTTTGGTTCAATCAGTTCGCAGCTGCTGTTTCTTGCGGTGTTTGTGGATTGTTGGTCACTTTCAGCGTATTACCTTGATTGGGAAGTTTCGTGTTGGTGATAGCGGCAGGCTGCTTGGCATCTTCTGATTTGTCAGTTTGCTCGGTAGACTTGGTTTGGCTTTCAGATGGTGCATTATGATAGGTTATCCATGCGTTAAATCCATTCACCGCAAGCAGCAACACAAGTGCTGCGGCAATCACCATTTGCCAAATGTTCGCTTTGCTACGCACAACTACCTGGCTGCCGCCCTTGCCATCGGGGCGGGGCATGGCATCGATAGTTTGCACCAATCTGCTCAATTCTCTGTTTTGCACTTGCAACTCCTTTCGCCAGTCCTTGAGTCCATCAATTACAGGTTTAAGGTCGCGCAGTGTGTCATAAAAAGCATCAATCTTGCCCGCTTGTCCCGCCACGAGTCGCTTTTCGTTTTCAACCAGGCGACTCATCTCGTCTGACGACATGGCCAGTGATTCTTTCAGAGCTTGCATCTGTTCATTCACAGATTGCTTCATTTTATTGAGTATGCTTTTAATGCCGTCGTCCACTGCGATTGTAGCAGCTTCTACTGCATCGTTGCGCTTTTTCAGCGCTTCGAGCTGTTTGTTCGCATAGGTCAGATATTCGTGGAATTTGTCAAGTTCGCCAATTGACTCCTTAAATGCCGTGAGCACCTCCACGTTAGCTGTGGCCATTTGTTTAAGGTCCAACTTGTTGACAGTTTCAATCAATTTGCTTTGGTCGGCAGCAGTTTGGGCAATGTTGCCAACCGATTTGTTAAGTCCGCTGACATTACGGGTAAAAGTTTGGTTGAACCTGTTGAGGTTCTCCTCAAGCCGTCGCACCCCTTCACTGGCATTTTCTCGCGAAATGATAGGCATGAGTTCGGCTTGGAACCAGGAGTAGAACGCGTTCTTGCGTTCTTCAAGACACTTTTTGCTCTTCTTGGCCATGAACGAAATGGTAGAGGTAAAGCCAATGCCACAAAACGAGGCGGCCATGGCAAATGCTACATCGCCCATTAACGACCCAATATGCTGCTCCGGCTTGTCTACAAATGCTGCAAAACCACCGTCACCTAAAGCGATGCATCCAATACCTATGATGATGCCGAGCATAGTGCACATCAATCCTATATAGAGTGGGAAAGGCGTCTGCGTATCGATCTCATCCTCAAGCATGGTGCAGTTGCGCTCCACTGTGTCTTTGATTGTGCTAAAGTCGCTTGCAAGTCCCTTGTTGCGAATAAGGTAGTTGTTGATAGATACCTCTATTCTTAAGCCAATAGGGTTGTTTGATGAGATGTCTACAAGGCTTATTTTATCTTTCTTTCCTCGGTCTGACCAGTCAAAGTCATTGCTATAACTTGGGTCGGTATAAAAAGCTTCCTTATACAGAATCTCTTCATAGCTTGTATTGCCAAATTCGTTAGCAGGTATATAATAGTCTTTGGAATGGTAGCTTTGCTTTTCTGAAAATATGTTTTTTAGCTGATTTATCATCTTGATGCTATCCTTCAGAAAATAGAATTGCCAGTAGATAGCAAACAAAATAACAGCTATGATGAAAATCGTTTCCATTTTAATTTTAAGTGTTTTTAATCAGCATCTAATGCCCGTTCGATGTGGCACTTTTGTTAGTAATG
Organism: uncultured Prevotella sp.; assembly: GCA_900540885.1. Classification (GTDB taxonomy): domain Bacteria; phylum Bacteroidota; class Bacteroidia; order Bacteroidales; family Bacteroidaceae; genus Alloprevotella. Next base: position 22,677 of record UQHJ01000009.1, on the reverse strand, counting down.
GTTATAGGCTTCATCACTTCGGCCGTCTGTCCATTAATACGCACTCTGCCGGCCTCCTGTTTGAAGTTGGTTGCATTAACTCCGGCGTCAACGTAACAACATTTGATGTTGTCAGAGTTGCCCAGACATTTTGCGGCATTCTCTTCCACAAGTTCAAAACAACCTTCAGTGTCCGACCCATTGTCAAGTGTGATGACAAAAATGTGTTCATAAGGGTCGAATTCCTGGCTGAGGCTTATTAGCCTTTTGGCATCTTGTGCATCTTGTTTAGCGTAAAGTTTGCGCGGTGGGGTCGGGGTAATGTCAAGTTCGATGGTTGGTGAGCGTTGAGGGTCTTGTGGAGCATCATTCGCAGAATGCTCATCGTCCTGTGGCGCATCATGCACGTCTGTATTTTTCGACTTCTGCATCTCTGCCTTGGGTGCTTCCTGCGGCTTATGCTTTAGTGCTTGATACCATTGTTGGCACACATTCCTCTCACGCTCCGCTTTTTTCGCGCGGCGTTCCATCTTCGCACCATAGCGCCACAACATGCCAATCAGCACGACGCATAATGCCACTGCAACCGAGAGTCCTACTTCAAGGTATGTAAAGCTGGCTACACCCACTTGCAGACACTCATCGCTTGTGTGTGCCATGGCTCCCCAGGAGCAGGCAAGCCATAGCACCAAAATAGCAGATAACTTCTCCTTTGTCATACCTTTAGCAATTCGTTGGTCAGTTTGTGCAAAATGCCCTCAATTGGCAAGAAAAAGAGCGATGATGCCACCTCGTAATTTGGGTTTGCCACTTGCGCGCAGCCATCTTTCACATACTTTTTGATGTCGCGCTTGAAGGCTGTCATGTCAAACACCTTTTCCATGTCGGCAGGCAGTTTGATGTATTTGTTGGCCTCGCCCTCGGTGAGAATTTTACGGCAAAGTGTCACAAACTCTTCCACATGATTGGCAACCTCTTGTTCTTGTTTGTCACCCACGTCGGCATATTTCTTCACGGCATCATCTGTGCCTACCCATGTAGTGGCGTGTTGGCTGACATAATCAATGTCGATGCTATCATTGTCATCATTTCCTGAAGCAAGCACAATACCTCCCTTGGCTGTTGCTGCTTTGGGCGAGTCGCCCGGAGGCATCAGCAAATCCAGACCGTCTGCGTCATATTCGTGTCCCAACACGTGTTCAAATATCTTTTGCGTGATATCCACGAGTCGTTTTTTCGATACAGGGTTGTCAAGGAATATGTCGAATATCTTCGAACCGTTGCCGCTGAAGCCTATGTAGCGTGGTTCTTTCAGGTGGTGCATTCGTGTTACCTGTGCTGCATAGTATGCAATGGCCATGTAGTAGATTAGTATAACCATGTTGCATTCTTCTGATTTGGCAAGTTTCGCCTTAAAGTCATTCTGCCGGCGTATGCTCTCATCGCTGATGATGGTGCTTTCGGCAATGGAGAAAAAGAACGATGCCAAGTTGGCCGACGAATTTGCGCCACGGCTGATTTCATCAAGCACAGCATAATAGACGCCCGTAGCTTGCACGGCCTCGTACTGTGGCTTGAAATATTTGATAAAGCCATTGTCGGCACTGTCAAATGCTGAGTTTGAACCAAACAGACTGTTCGAGGCAAAGCGTGCCGACGAGATGCACACAATATCTTTGCCGACGGCAAACAGAAAGTCGGAGGTGCCACCGCCAATGTCAATGGTGATGGCAGACGAAGACCCTGTATCGAAAGCGGGGAGCGGGGCAATCGCCTCGGGCATGTACTTGATTTGATCGTGTGTGGCTCCATCGAAGTAGCGGCTGAACACATTGTCCCATGTTTTTGAGAACTCGCCAACCATTTGTGAAACCATGCTGGTGGGGTAGAACCATACCACTTTTGTAGCACTTAGGTCACCATTGTTCATCAGCACCTTGTTGCGCATAATGAGCGCCAGTTCCGACAGGAAACACTCTATCTGTGCTTGTGCCGTGTCCGCATCATTCCATTTTAGATTGGTCGTAGGTTGCTCGTCGTAAGTGGGCATTGTATCGCGTTCGTAAAAGAACGGAATGTTGGCATCGACAAGTGGCTTGGCCCGCAGCCAATCCACCTTTTTGCACGAGGTCAATGCTGTGCGGATCGGGAATGAGGCCGACAGATTGTCAGAGCGGCACTGTCCTATGATGGGTGGAAACATGTCACCGCGCATCATTTGGGTCCACGACGTGTCGCTCATCATGTCGTTAGACGGACGCAGTTGTGCATCGTCAGCTGTGGTGTCGAGCGGTCTGGGCGATGAACCGTCAACAGAGTATTCAATGTGTGTGTTGGTCGTGCCGAAGTCAACCGCAAACACAAACTTTTTGCTGCCACCGCCTTCGTTCATCAGTGGTATGAGCAGATTGTCGGTGCCTTTGTAGTTGACAGCTATGGCTGTAAAGTTATGTGCAATGTCCCATTGTTTGGTTACACAAGTAATATCGTCAATACGGTTGCCCAGGGTGTCAAAGTTGCGACACATTTCAGGTGTATGGTCGATGAATTTGCTTTCGTCAACGAATGACAGTGTGGGCAAGTCGTTTTGAGCCTCCGTATCCGATATCTTGTTGTCAATCGAGAGCGTAACACGATAGTCGGGAGCAACACCCTCAGGAAATCGCATGTGCGGCAGTATTGTAAGTCCGGTGTTTCTCATGTCTATGATGCGCCCAAATTGGCTGTTTAACATCGAATCGGTCTGCGTTTCCATATAGCTGCGCTTAAACACCACCTTGTCTCTGCAGCCGTCACCCCTGATTGGAATAGACAGTTCAACTTTTATTTGCCCCATACCGCCTTTCTCGGCACGCAGGCAGCGTTTCAAGTCGGCAAGGCTGAAATAGCGGAAAAACTCTTTCTTTATAGGAATGAGGTAATGCCTCAGTTCTTCGTCTGTGCCAAGGGGCAAATAGTCGTCGTTGCCCCCGTCAAAAGGTTTCAGGGCATAGCTTGTGCGCAATATGTTGGCACACAAAAAGTCGCCTGCGGTCAGATAAGGATACTGTACATTTATACCTGGCAGAATACGTTGAGCGAGTTCTGTCTTTTCTTTGAATGGTACAAGTTTGACAAGGCTACCGTCCCACTCTGACGTGGTATAGTGCATTCCGTCGCAACTGTGGTCATTGGGCAGCACAAGGGGCAAGTCGCCTTCAATGGCTTTCGTGGCGTTGATAACCAACTGGCTGTGTTGGCTTACTTGTGCAGCATCAAAGCGCTTGTACATCACGGGGTACCCACCGGCCAGTGTCACAGGTTTTCCATTGTCTGTTGTAACGGGGGCTGTGTCGGTGTGCGATGCTGCGGTCATGTTGGCCAACTCCTGCCCAAAAGCATTGTCTATGCTGTTGAGTTTGGTAATGGTGTCGCTGATGTAGGTGCTGACCTCGGGGTACCCATCAGCAAAGCCAGGTTGCTTGCTCAACCACACAAGGTAGCGCACAAAGTCCGCATCGCGTTTGTAGAGCGGGTTGTAATCCCCGTCAAAGGGGCGGTCGTTATTGCCATCAAACAATATTTGGCTTGTCACGTATCCCAGGTCATTGGCCGGTGTGAAGAATAGAGTACACGGGCTGGTGGCGCCAATCACGTGGCCGGGTAACGCACTCGTTCCCGGTGCACCAGGCCCGGTGTATTGCAGTATGAAGATGCTCTTCATGTTGCGCAGATTGTACACATTGCCATTGGCCGCATCTGATTGTATGTAAAGCTCAAGTGTCTTGCCCAACAAGCGCAATTGCTTGTCTGTCGAGGCTTTGAGATTTTGTATCTCGCCCACGTTCCACTCGGTAATCTTTATCAGATTGCCATACTTGTTGACATTGAAAAATATTTCGCCCACATCGAGCGCGTCCGACACCATGCGGTGAAATATGGTTTTACCGTCAAAGTTATGCGTGTCATTAACATATTTGAAGCTCTGCTTCACAAGGTCAAGACGCGCAAATGGACTTGGTATGGAGGTTATCTCTGAATGTGCGCAGTTGCCTTGGGGGTCGGTGATGGTTTCAACAGCTTTTTGCGAAATCACAGCGCTTTGTCCCCAACCATTTATATTGTTTGTGGCACCCGATGCAGTGCCATCATGAAGTCTGAGTACTTTCATAGCAGGTTGTGTCAGATTTTGAGTTTCTCTTCAATAAGGTTGCTGGTCACTAACGAGAACAGATTGAGCCAATATGCCGCAGGTGTCTTTAGTGACTCTGGCAATTTGCCGAAGTCCTTTTTTTTCTTAAAACTGTCAAGCTTGTTGTTGAACAATTTGAAATTGTCGTCCATGATATATGACAGTACCTTAATCTTTTTAGGCTCTTTGTCGCTTACAATGGCAAATACGTCTTTCTCGCCCGTAGTCAGTTTGAACGGGCCAAACTGACGTTTGTTGTTTGCCATATCGTTCAGCCATTGTTTGTAGGCGGTGGTAAAGCTCGTCAAACGCTCCCAAAAGCCTCCTTCTTCAAGCACAGTGCATGAAAAAACGGGTTCGTGCGTACTGGCCCAAGCCAAATTCCATGATTGGTCGAGAGCCTGTGTAAAGTAGTTGTGCGCCAACAGCAGTTTGGCCATAGGCTTGCGCACGAGCGCAACGCTTTGTTCGGAAAGGTTGCTGAAGTTGAATTCCTGCTTGTCCTCCTTAATGCCGTATTCATGATACATCGTACGGCTATTGGCATTGTGTGTCATGCCGCCACAAGCTTGGTTGGCAAAATCAAATATCGAGAGTGCGGCAACAAATTCCACAAAGTTGGGCTTGTTCTTTTGCAGCGCACCGCCGTCGTGGTTGTCGTAGGTGGGACGCACATCATCGCCTATGTAGTACATATGATCCAATTCGGCCAAATTGCGCTCGTAATATTTGAGCGCGGCACGCGTCTTTTGTATAAAGGTGCCGCTGTCTATTTGGTCGTCGCGGTTGGGGTCAACATTGTCAAGAATGAAATAAGGCAATACGCTGATGGCACCGATGGGAGCTTGGGCTATAAGATTGGCGTTTGGCACGTTGGCCGTGTCATTGGCGCGCAGGTTCTTAAGTAAAATAGGGAAACCGCTCGCACCTGTGCCGCCAAATATCGAACTGATAATGAATATGGCATCACCCTCAGCAAAAGAGTTGGCAAACGCTGCAAAGTCATCGCTGTCAATAAATTGGTTCAGCACCACACTGCCAATGTTGGGGTTGCCCTTGAAACCTACCGACATATCTGCTTCGAGATTTTTCTCGCTGAATAACATCTTGACAAGGTCGCGGTTGGCGTTGTCAAGGTTGCTGAAGTGCATGTAGTCCTTGAACTTTTGTGCCGTGCCGCCGGGTATGTTGAGCGTAAAACCATCGTGGCAACAACTTGACATGCTGGTGGCAAAAAAACCGTCTGGGTCGGCAGCTGATGTATGATCGGTAAATTGGTAAAGACGTTGGTAGTTCTCCATCAATTGTACGGTCTCGGTTTTGTCGCCAGATGTGCTGTCGGCATCAACCACAATTGGTACAACCTCTGAATAACTGGGTAGCTTGACCCCTGCGCCAAGCAAAAACGTTAATGAACGCAGCACACGCGAGCCTGTACCGCCTATGCCAAATATGTAGAGTTTTGCCATGATACTAATGTAAGTAGGTGTTCAAAATAGAATATCATTTGTTGAATGAGCCGCAACTTTGGCTGTCATCACATCTTAAATGGAACTTTGTAATTGTGTGTGCTGAAAAAGCACAAAACAAATGAGCAGAGCACGAACAGCGATAAGCTGATGAGGCCGCTGGACACTCCTGTGCCAAACAGGTCGGCATAGCTGCAGTCGCTTACTTCGTCGCTGCCAGCTTCGTTAAACAGTGTGCAGCATTCGGCAACTGTGGTCAATGCTACAACTACAAAGTTGATGCCGACAAATATCAACCACCATTTGCGGCCGCTACACCTCACTGTGGGCAAAAAATAAAATAACAGTGCTATGAACAACGTGATGCCAATAGTAGTGCAGCCCAGCATAGTATAGCCGTTGCAGTCGTACAGGTAGCTGTCCCAGGAATCTCCATAACAGCTTACATAACCGTAAATAGTCGAAAAGAAATCGTTCATGATATAAATGTGTTTGTGTTAAGGGCGGTTTTAATAATTCTGAAATAGGGATAGCGTGCAAACCACATTTCAGAATAGCAGGACTCTAAAAACAGAATTTTTAGAATCACCCTAAAGTAAGCGTTCAAAAGGTTTATTCAATGCAGAGCCTCATTCGGGAATAGCACGCATCAGTGCTTGAAAAGGCTTTTTGCACACCTTGCATCAATGGCAACAGTCCGAACGTTTTTCCCGCTAATGGTGCTGTGCCCTCAGCGTCATTACACTGCTCGATCCATGCCGGAAACGACTTTTTCAACAAAATATCGCATGATGAGGTGCACAGGTGTTTGCTGTCGTTCGCTGTCAGTGTGATGCAGTGTGTGTAGCCATCTGCTGAGGCATTCAATGGCGCTACGCTTGTAACCTTGTAGCTACTTGTGCTGGTGGTATAATTGCTGGCGTCACATAAATATTGGTCGGTCAATGGCAGACACGAATAATCTACGTATACCTTAAATGTAAAGTTGCCGCTGCGCTTGTTTGCATGGCAGTCTTTCAGGTGGTGTCTTAGGCCATTCTTGCTTTTCTTGCACAGCTTGAAGGTGCCATACTTGGCACTTGTGTTTTTCACAACTTCGTACCTCACGGGCGACAGCCCAGCCTCTGTAAATGAATTTATAAAATGTGTATCGCCCTTCATAGCTGAGTGTAACAACAGCGCTATGGCTGAGCGATTGCCTGCCAGCATCACATAATAAGGGCGTTTGCCATGATAGGTCGATTTGGTGTTGCTCACATTCCAGTAGTAACCAGCATAGTCCGAAATGCCTTGTAATATTACTACACAAAAGTGACTGTCTTGTTTGAACCTGCCACCCATGGTGTTGCTAATGTCTTGCTGCTGCATACTAAGGTATTCCTTCACACTCTGCGCATCGGCTGGCGGTGAAAAGATAAAATCAGATGCCAGTAATGCAACTTCTCTCGGACTGTCTCCCAGCACGCGCTCAATCACTTCTGAGATGTCGGAGAAAGCTCTGTTGCCACCTTGTTGCTTAAATGTTGACGGCGTAAGATTTAATATAAAGTTGCGGGCATCGCAGGATTGCCTGTATATACTGTCATTCACATAACTTAGTTTGAGCGTTTTTACATGCTCATTGGTGAGTAGTGTGTAAATGCCAGTCTTGAATGAAGTTCCACTACTAACATAACCATCAATGCTTCCAGAGTTTTCTATGTATGCGTTTAGCGAAACATTAGGGCATGATTTGTCGGGTTGTTCCACAGCTTCGTCTTTGCAAAAGTCTCTTTTGAAGAACGAACATGAATTTAGGGTGAGTAGAAGGGATATTAGACTCGTATAAGTTGTTAGTTTATTCAGAAACATGTAGCAAAAGTTATTTCATATTTAGTGTGGCGGCGCATTAGTGTAGAGTGTTAACCTTTTGCGGGTTGGTAACTCTGTTCCAGCTCCGATATTTCTCAACTTGTTAAAACATCTACAGTAATTCTGCGAAATGACTGTCAGGGCGCAAAGATGGCACTAAAACCATAGATTATTTGCACGCGATGTAAGTTCAATTAAATTTATGCAAATATAGATATTTAAGAAACACCCCCCATTTTATACAAATATTAACACGGAAGTGCACAAGGTATATGTACATTTCCACGCACATCACGATAGTGACTCCTTTAATCTGTAATAAGGAACCCTATCGCCAGTTTGGGGATTATTTCTGAGTTGTACATTCACGTGCATGGCGCAAGGTTACGCCTTTTTATATTAACGTTTGTGTCCTACATTTTGCATCGGGGGGCTTGTAAGTGGCTTAAGGCAATATTAAATAGGCTATTATTGCTTCTTTTGCAATAGGTGACAAATTTGTGCGATAAAAAATTGAAAGTTTTTTAGGGGTGTGAAAGTTGGGATAAGCGTGAGAACACATACATAACATAGACCCATTTTTTACACCAAAATGAAAAGTCTCTCCCCCTAACCCTCTCCCTGATCAGGGAGAGGGTTAGGGGGAGAGACTTTAGTTTGCCTTTAGTTTGCCTTTACCCCTTCAATATTCGTTTAATGTCATTGAGTTTATTAAGCGCCTCGAGGGGAGTGAGGTTGTTGACATCGAGGTGGAGCAGTTCATCGCGTATCTGACTCAATACGGGGTCGTCAAGTTGGAAGAAACTGAGCTGCATGCCCTCTTCGTGCTTCGTGTTGCTCTCAGCGCGTGGCACACTCGTACCCGCTTGAGCACCCGCCTTTTCGAGGTCGGCGAGGATTTGTTCGGCACGATGAACAATCGTCTGAGGCATACCCGCCAAGCGCGCTACATGAATACCAAAGGAGTGTTCCGAACCGCCGCGCTGAAGTTTGCGCAAGAATACGACACGGCCGTCCACTTCGCGCACCGATACATTCCAATTCTTAATGCGCGTAAAGAGCTTCTCCATTTCGTTCAGCTCATGATAGTGCGTGGCAAAGAGCGTGCGTGCATGCGCTTTCGGATTCTCGTGAATGTACTCCACAATGGCCCAAGCGATAGAGATGCCGTCGTAGGTGGACGTGCCGCGTCCCAATTCATCAAAAAGTACCAACGAACGCTCCGTAAGGTTGTTCATAATATTCGCCGCTTCACTCATCTCGACCATAAAGGTACTCTCGCCCACTGAAATGTTGTCACTTGCCCCCACACGTGTAAAGATCTTGTCCACCAGTCCAATATGAGCCGATTCGGCAGGTACGAACGACCCCATCTGTGCCATTAACGTGATGAGTGCCGTCTGACGCAGCAAGGCACTCTTACCCGCCATGTTAGGACCCGTCACGATGATGATCTGTTGTTCCTTCGTGTCCAACTCAACATTGTTTGACACATACTCCTCGCCAGGAGGCATCAACGTCTCGATAACGGGGTGACGGCCTTCGTGAATGTCAAGCACCAAGCCATCGTCTACTACAGGACGCACATAATGATTGGCACGCGCCACGGCAGCAAGGCTTTGTAAGCAGTCAAGGTGGCTCAGCGCTACTGCGTCGCGCTGCAAGGGAGTAACGAATGTTGCAACATCGCTCACCAATTCGGCAAAGAGGCGCGCTTCAAGTTCAAGAATGCGGTCCTCCGCGCCCAATATCTTGTCTTCATACTCCTTCAGCTCTTGCGTGATGTAGCGTTCAGCCTGAGCAAGCGTCTGCTTTCTAATCCACGTCTCAGGCACCTTGTCCTTATACGCATTGCGCACCTCGATGTAGTAGCCAAACACGTTGTTAAAGCCAATCTTGAGACTTGGAATGCCCGTAGCGTCACTCTCGCGCTGCTGTATCTTCATCAGATAATCCTTGCTTGAAGTCGAGATGTGGCGCAGTTCGTCCAATTCTTCGTTCACACCGTCGGCTATCACACCGCCCTTATTCACCAATATCGGTGGGTCAGGACAGAGCGTTTGCTTAATGCGGTCGCGCAAGGCCGTAAGCGCATCAAGTTGTTGACTCACCTGTAAGAGCGCCTCGCAGTCAGCGTGCGCACAGGCATACTTGAGCAGCGCTGTACTCTCAAGCGCTGCACGCAGTTGTTGGAGTTCGCGAGGATTGACACGCATCACCGCCACGCGGCTCACGATGCGTTCCATATCGCCAATCTTCGGCAACTCCATTTCGCATAGTTCGCGAAAGTCGGGGTGTTTAAAGAAGTGTTCCACTCCGTCTTGTCGTTCCGTAATTTGCTTCACCGAACGCAAGGGGAAGATCACCCAACGGTGCATAGCGCGTGCGCCCATTGGCGTAAGCGTGTGGTCAATCACCTTTAGCAGCGAAGTGCCTCCTTCGGCCATAGGCTGCACCAATTCGAGGTTGCGCATCGTAAAGTTGTCAAGGCGCACGTAAGCGTCCTCTTCAATGCGGCGAAGCGAAGTGATGTGGCCTGTCTGTGTGTGTTGCGTCATTTCGAGGTAACACATAATCGCGCCTGCTGCCACAACGCCGTCTTTCAAATGTTCTACGCCAAAGCCCTTGAGATTGCGCACCTGAAAGTGGCGCGTCAGTCTATCCAGTGCCGTCTGAGGCGTAAAGGCCCAGTCATCAAGTTCAAAAATAAAGTTTTTTGAACCATACAAGCCCTCGTAACGCCCTTTCAATCCATGCTGCACCAACACCTCTTTGGGCGCAAAGCCAGCCAAGAGCTTGTCAATGTATTCGGTTGTGCCCTCAGCTACCAAAAACTCGCCTGTAGAGATGTCGAGAAACGAGAGTCCTACAGCCTTTACGCCAAAGTGAATGGCCGCCAAAAAGTTATTTTCGCGTGCGTTGAGCACGTTGTCGGTCATGGCTACGCCTGGCGTTACCAATTCGGTAATGCCGCGCTTAACGAGTTTCTTAGCTAACTTAGGGTCCTCCAATTGGTCGCAAATGGCCACGCGATAGCCTGCCCTGATAAGTCGGGGCAAATAAGTGTCGAGTGCGTGATGAGGAAACCCTGCCATTTCGGTGGCCGGATTTTGTCCCTTGTTATTACGACGTGTGAGGGTAATGCCCAACACCTGTGAGGCGGTGACGGCATCTTTAGCGTAAGTCTCGTAAAAGTCGCCACAGCGAAACAGCAATATAGCATCAGGGTTTTTGGCCTTGAGGTCATAGAACTGCTTCATCATGGGCGTAAGGTTATCGGTTGAAGCCATGTAACAAGAAGTATGAACATGAATAAAAACGGTTAACAAAAATCTGTAACACAGACTCAAACTTTTCTTTTAAACACGAATTATTCCATGAGAGATTTTCATTCAATAATTCTTGGTAATCCGTGTTTGAAAATAAAAACTGCTGAAGTCATTTTTATAAGTTACTAATGAAAAATTAACGACAAATTAATGGTAATCAATGTTCATAAAAAACACGAAGCACGTAATTGTATCGTTATGCGTTCTTGAACATTAATGTCATTAATTTGTCGTTAATTCTTCATTAATCTTTTCGTTAATCGTTTCGTTAACGTTTATGATTGTACCCCCGCTGAGAATCGAACTCAGATCACTGCTTTAGGAGAGCGGTGTTCTATCCATTGAACTACAAGGGCTCGTTTTGAAAGGCAAATGTACAAAATTATTGCGAAAATGCACCTTCTGTTGTTCCGGAACCCTATAAAAGTACACCATTAATGCATAAAACCTTATAAAGTGTGCAATAATCAAGACACATTTACTAACTTAGCACGCGTTTGAGTAAAATGTGAATAAATCATACAAATATGGAGAAAGCAATAAAGAGTTTTGCTGAGCTAACGGCTCACCTACAACAATTGCCGCAGCGCGTGCGGTTGGCCGTAGTATGCGGTTCGGACGATAGTACACGTGAAGCTGTGACAAAGGCCGTACGACATGGCTTTGCCGAGGCCACCTTTGTAGGACATTGTTCGCAAATTGCTTCCTCCACTAAGTTCGCAATAGAGTCAACAGGTCATGTATGCTTTGTAGAAGCCGCAGACGATACCCAGGCCGCCCAAAAGGCCGTGCAAATGGTACGCGAAGGCGAGGCCGACGTATTGGTAAAAGGACTGTTGCATACTGAAACGCTCTTACACGCCGTCTTGAATAAAGAGTGGGGCTTATTGCCCAACGGCAATGTGCTCACTCACATCGCTGTGGCTGAAATGCCTCGTTACGATAAACTCTTCTTCTTCAGCGATGCAGCCGTCATACCATATCCTACTCACGAGCAACGCCTTAGCCAAGTGGCCTATATGGCGCGCCTACTCCATGCCTTTGGCATAGAAGAGCCACGCATCGCCCTGACTCACTGTGCCGAAACGGTCAATCCTAAGTTTCCGCATACGTTAGGCTATGCTGAGATTTGCCAACGTGCTGCCGAGGGAGAATGGGGCGCGTTGCGCGTTGACGGTCCGCTCGACCTCCGCACTGCTTGCGACCCTGTAGCGCTCCGTGTCAAGGGTATCAACTCTTGCCTTGAAGGGCAAGCCGATGCCATTATCGTGCCCGACATCGAAGCGGGCAATCTGCTTTACAAAGCCCTCCCCCTATTTGCGCAAGCCAAAGTAGCGGGTTCGTTGCAAGGTACGCTCCGCCCCGTCGTATTGCCCTCACGTGGCGACGATGCCGAAGCTAAATTTAATAGTATCGCGCTTGCAGCGATAAATATTTAGTATCGTTTTGAGTTCTTAGTTTTGAGGTTAAGTAGGTGTTCAAAATTAGTTCGGATTACTTACGTTGTCATACACCTCAAAACTGGAAAAAACAGAAACAAAAAAGAAATGTTCCACCGTATATTAGTAATCAATCCAGGTTCCACCTCTACGAAGGTGGGCGTCTACATAAACGAGCAACCCCTCTGCGTCAGCACCATTCGCCACACGGTCGAAGAGCTAATGCAGTATGAACAGATAATCGACCAACACGACTTCCGTCAGCAGTTGGTGATAGATTGGCTCAAGGCCAACGACATACCCTTTGAGTTTGATGCTATCATAGGTCGCGGTGGATTGATTAAGCCTATACCCGGTGGCGTATATCGTGTCAATCGTAAGATGGTGTACGAAACGTATTATGCTCTTCGCAAGCACGCTTGCAACTTGGGTTGCATCATTGCCTACGAACTGGCCAAGCAGCAACAGAATGGTTGTAAAGCCTACATAGCCGACCCCGTGACCGTCGACGAACTCCTGCCCGAAGCCCGTGTGAGCGGTTCGCCCCTCATGCCCCGCTTAGCCATCTGGCATGCCCTCAACCAGCGCGCCATAGCTCGTCGGTATGCGTCAGAGATAGGCAGTCAGTACGAGGACCTCAATCTCATCATCTGCCACCTCGGTGGAGGCATTTCAATCGCAGCCCACCAGAAGGGGCGTGCCGTTGATGCAAACAATGCCCTCGATGGCGAAGGTCCTCTCTCGCCTGAACGCGCAGGCACGTTGCCCGCTGCCGACCTCATCCACCTTTGTTACAGTGGTCGCTATACGGAGGACCAATTAAAGAAGCGCGTAGCGGGCCAAGCAGGCCTAATGGCTCATTTAGGCACGACTGACATTCTGCAAATCATGCAACAAGTCGAAGCTGGCGATGCCCACGCCAAGTTGTTGATAGATGCCATGATATTCCACACGGCCAAGGCCATCGCAGCCGAGGGTGCCGTATTTAGCGGACAAGTAGATGCCATTCTTATCACAGGCGGCATGGCGCATTCTAAATATATCACGCAAGGCATTGCTTCAAGAGTGAAGTTTATAGCTCCCGTCCACCTCTTCCCAGGGGAGGACGAAATGGAAGCCCTTGCCCTCAACGCCCTCAGCGTATTACGTGGCGAGTGTGTGGCTAAGGAGTATGAGTAATATTATCTGCCTAATTGGGGGGCGGGTCCTCACCTGGGGGCGACGCGTCCCCGCGTCGGCATTTGTTAGTCAAGGCTCGATGCCTTGACTAACAAATACATGAATATCACTAATTCAAGTATTGCCAGCTTGGGGCATCGAGCCACAAGTTGGCAATGCCGACGCGGGGACGCGTCGCCCCCAGGTGAGGACCCGCCCCCCAATTAGGCCGAGCCTTAAATATTAAGCTTCAGCCAATTTCGTTTTAAAAGCTAAGGCATACATGCGCACTTGCTTAATCATGGCCAATAGGCCGTTAGAACGAGTGGGCGAAAGGTGTTCAGTGAGTCCTATCTTGTCGATAAAGTAGAGTTGTGCGTCAAGAATGTCCTGAGGCGTTTGGTCGTTCACTACGCGAATAACCAATGACACGATACCCTTCACAATCAATGCATCGCTTTCAGCACGGAAGTGGAGTTTGCCACCTTGCTCTTCGCAAACGATCCACACACGACTTTGACAACCATCAATTAAGTTTTGATCTGTCTTATCAGCCGCATCGAGCGGTGCTTGTTCTTCACCTAAGTCGATGAGCAATTGATAACGATCCATCCAATCGTCCAACTCGCAAAATTCTTCTACTATCTCGTCTTGTATTTCGTTAATTGTCATGATTTAAAATAATATTTTAAAAATGTGCAAATGCTTGGGAAATGTGCAAATGTGAGAATGTGCAAATGTGCAAATGCTTGGGAAATGTGTGAGAATGTGAGAATGTGAGATTAATTTAATGTTTTTATAAACGCGCGTACAAAGGCGACCATTTGCACATTTGCACATTCTCACATTTGCACATTAACCCAGCATTTGCACATTAACCCAGCATTTCCACATTGTATCGTATCACTGTTCAGAAATATATTGCAATAAAGTTTGGCCTACACCACGTAGCGTCTCTTTTGAAATGTTTTGAGGCGTGTCGTTCGTCGTGTGCCAAGTAACGCCAAAGCTATGTTCCCCCTCAAGGAAAGGTATCACGTCAATGGTAGGAATACCCGCAATCTCGTTCATCGGCACATGGTCGTCCTGCGCATATCCGCCTTCAATGGCTTGGAATAGGTTGTCGGCCTTCGCACGCGTGGCAGCGTCCCAAAGCTGCACCACGACATCACGTGCGTAACGCAAACTTACCCCCTCATAGGCGAAGCGAGCATCTTGTCCACCCACCATGTCGAGCAATATGCCACAGCGTGCTTTGTAATCCTTCACGTGTGGGTGGCGTGCCCAGTATTGCGAACCAAGACACCAATCTGATCCATCTTGAGGTGCTTTGTCCTCAGCCCAATAAGGGGCACCATAGTCCTCAGAGTCGAAACAGATGAAGTCTATGCCCACGTTAGGCTTCAGTTCACTTAGGTGGCGTGCTACTTCGAGCATAACAGCCACTCCGCTGGCACCATCATTGGCCGCCATAACGGGTTGGTGATGAAGTGAAGAGTCGGGGTCGGCATCGGCCCAAGGACGGCTTTCCCAGTGCGTACAGATGATGATGCGGTCAGTAAGTTCAGGACGATAGGCCGCAATGATATTGCGCGATTTGAGCACTGTGCCGTCCCAAGCCTTGAGGTCAGCCTTCTGTTCGATTACGCTGAGGCCAAGACGCTTAAAGGCATCTACGATGTAATCACCACATTGTTGGTGTGCCGTAGAGTTGGGCACACGGGGGCCAAAACTGCATTGCTTCTCAACGGAAGCATAGGCTGAGTCGGCATTGAACTGCACCTGCGTAACGGCTATCGTGTCTTGCTCCGTAGCCGGGTCGGTGTTCTTTTGACTCTTACACGAGAAGAGAGCCAAAGCCATTGTTAGAAGTATAAATAGATTTCGCATTTCTGTATTTCTTTATTTCTTATGTTGAAGTCGTCTGAACTTGTTAACTCGTCAACTTGTTAACTTGTCAACTTGTTAACTCGTCAACTTGTTAACTCGTCAACTTGTTAACTCGTCAACTTGTTAACTCGTCAACTTGTTAACTCGTCAACTTGTTAACTCGTCAACTTGCTAACTCGTCAACTTGTTAACTCGTCAACTTGTTAACTTGTCAACTTGTTAACTTGTCAACTTGTTAACTCATCAACTTGTTAACTTGTCAACTTGTTAACCTAACAACTCATCATCTGCACCTGCTGCATCACACGCAGCCAATTGCCGCCCCACACCTTTTCAAGGTCGTCAATCGAAAGGCCTTCAGCCAAGAGGCGACGCGTAAAGTTAATCAATTCACTGGCGTTGGCACAACCCATAATACCACCGTCGCCGTCAAAGTCAGTGCCAATGCCCACATGGTCAATACCCGCTACGTCTATCATGTGAAGCAGGTGACGCACGGCATCGTCAAGCGTTGCTGGTACACCCTCCTCTTCTAAACGGAGAAAGCCATGATAGAGCGTGACTTGCGCCACACCACCCGCTTGAGCTAAGGCACGAAGTTGGTCGTCAGTCAAATTGCGTGGGTGATTACACAGGGCACGACTGGAGGCGTGTGAACAAACGATGGGCGTTTGGCTCACTTCTAATGCATCGTAAAAGGACGTTTCGGCTGCATGACTGAGATCTACCATCAGTCCGCAGCGATTCATCTCACGCACCACCTCTCGCCCAAAGTCCGAGAGTCCACCATGCGTCTGTGAGGAACGACGAGCAGAGTCGCAGATGGCATTGTCACCATTGTGACACAAAGTGATGTAAGTGAGTCCCATACGAGCGAAGTGTGCCACGTTAGCAAGGTCGTAGCCCAAAGCATAGCCATTCTCTATACCGCGCATTACAGATAATACATTGTTGCGCTTATTGCGATAGAGGTCGGTTGGTGTGTGCGCCAAAGCCACATCGGGGGCTGCACTGACACGCTGTTCTATCTCGTCGAGCAAGCGTTGCGCCATAGCCGTAGCTTCAGCAGCTGCCGCAGGCGTATTGTCGCCCTGTGGAATGTAGGCCACCATATTGGTGGCATTGAGGTGGCCTTCGCGCATTTTGACAAAGTCGACCAGGATCTGTGGATCACGACGGGTAAGTTCTACACCTTTATCGAAGAACATCGGTGTGTCGCAGTGAGAGTCAAGCGTGAGTACGTGTGTGTGTACCCATTTGGCCGCAGCGAACGACTGTGCACACTGCACAAAATGACGAAAGAGCGGCATCATACAGTCATCATCGTCAAGTAGGAAGCACTCTGGGTGCCATTGTACACCGATGATATCCTTCATTTCTACGCTCTCCATCGCCTCAACCACGCCGTCGGCCGAACGTGCAGTTACGCGAAAGCGCGGGCCTGCCTCGTCCACCGCTTGGTGGTGAAAGGAGTTGACGGCAAAGCGTCGTCCCAAGAGGCTTGCTATGGTGCTATCGGCCTCAGCCTCCACAAAGTGAGTTGCCACGCCTCTATCTGCATCTTGTGAATGCTTAATAAGCGAGGTGTTAGGCAAGGAGGTCTGTATGTCTTGCATCACGCTGCCCCCTAAGGCTGCTGCCAGTACTTGTATGCCACGACAAATGCCCAACATGGGCACTTGGTGCGTATAGGCTGCTTGCGTCAAGGCCAATTCCCACTCATCGCGTTCACGATTAATGCCATGAAGGGCAGGAACAGGGTCTTCGTTTAAAAGAATAGGGTTGATGTCTGCCCCCCCCGAAAGCAATAAGCCATCAATGCCATTCAGTATAGCATCAATGGCTTCAGCATTTGCCTTACGACGGGGTGGAATGACTACGGGCATGCCTCCAGCAGCTTCGACTGAGCGAAAGTAGCCAGGTAGGAGTTTTAACTCGCTGTCATTATAATTACCTGTTATGCCAATAATAGGCTTACGACAGTTCATTACTTCTTGAGTTTTTTGGGTTGATGTCCTGGTCCTGCAGCGAACCACCCTTTGTCAACTCTTGTACGCTGTTCAAAGAGTTCGAGTATGGACCATAAACACGAAAAGCCTGTTACCCCAACCAATGCGCTTGCCAACACGTTATGAATAAACAGTGCTGCAACGATGCAACCCAATCCTACAAGTAAAAACACCCACCAAAAGCGAGTGCCCGTATAGTATTCGGCCTTTATTACAATGGGGTGGAACAAGCCAATTATTAAGAAGGTGCCCAATCCTATAAGGGCGCCAGTAAGGGTCATAAGAGTTTAAGTTTTGAGTTTAATGAGTTTAGTGAGTTTAATAAGTTTAATGGGTTTAATTAGTTTAATGAGTTTAATTTTTATTGGCCGTGACTTTTTAGGCACTCATTAAACTAATAAACTCATTAAACTAATTAAACTCAAAACTTATTAAACTCATTAAACTCAATCTTCTTGTTCAATCACAACGGGTACGCTCCGACTAATGCTTTGTTCGAGTGAAATAAGCGTTTCGGTCGAGATAACACCGTGAATCTCTTGAATGTGGTTATTGAGCAAGTCCATGAGGTGTTCATTATCGCGAGAATAGAGTTTAACGAGCATGGTGTACGGACCAGTGGTAAAATGACATTCAACGATTTCGGGAATCTTTTCCAATTGTTCGGCCACACCTTTATACATAGAGCCGCGTTCCAATTTAATACCGACGTAAGTACAAGTGCTATAGCCAATGCTTTTCGGGCAAACGTTGTAGCCAGAGCCTGTAATGACCCCAGCTTCAATAAGGCGCTGAACGCGTTGGTGAATAGCAGCGCGCGATACGCCACACACAGCAGCCACATCTTTGAATGGGATACGTGCATTCACCGAAATGATTTTTAAGATCTTAAGGTCCAGCTGATCAACCTTTTCCATATTGATACTGATATGTTTATCTTTAGTGTTATTATTGTATGCAAAGGTAGTGCAAGGCGAGCGAAATGCAAAATGAAAGTCCCAAAAACTTTCATTTTCATTTCCGAGCCGCAGCCTACCTTCGCGAAGCAGAGGAGTGCAAGGCGAGCGAAATGCAAAATGAAAGTCCTAAAAACTTTCATTTTCATTTCCGAGCCGCGCGTCCTAATGTCATAAACGCGTCCTCACCTGGGGGCGACGCGTCCCCGCGTCGGCATTGCCAACTTGGGGTTCGATACCCCAAGTTGGCAATACTTGAAATATTGATATTCATGTATTTGTTAGTCAAGGCATCGAGCCTTGACTAACAAATGCCGACGCGGGGACGCGTCGCCCCCAGGTGAGCTTGCGTCGCCCCCAGGTGAGGACGCGCGTGGTGTCACAGAGCCCAAACAATATCAAATGCAAAAAACGCGCTACAAAGCATTTGAACTTTGCAGCGCGTTGTATGAAAAGGCGTGGCCGTTTGTTATAAAAAGGCAAATATTAAAGTGTAATCGGCCTCGTCTTATTTTTATGTTTTATTAGTCAGCTAACTTAGCCTTGATGAACTCACGGTTCAAGCGGGCAATGTTAGAGATAGACTCATTCTTAGGACAAACAGCCTCGCAAGCACGAGTGTTGGTGCAGTTACCGAAACCGAGTTCGTCCATCTTAGCTACCATGGCCTTAGCACGCTTTGCAGCTTCGGGGCGACCTTGGGGAAGGAGGGCAAACTGGCTTACCTTAGAACTTACGAACAACATAGCAGAACCATTCTTACATGCTGCAACGCAAGCACCACAACCGATGCAAGTAGCGCAGTCCATAGCCTCGTCAGCGTCTTGCTTAGGGATAAGGATAGCGTTAGCGTCCTGAGGAGCACCTGTGCGTACGCTGATGTAACCACCAGCTGCTTGAATCTTATCGAATGCTGAACGGTCTACCATGCAGTCCTTGATAACGGGGAATGCAGCAGAACGCCAAGGTTCAACCGTGATTACATCGCCGTCATTGAAACGACGCATGTAGAGTTGGCAAGTTGTTGCACCTGCCTCGGTCTTACCGTGAGGAGTACCGTTGATATAGAGTGAACACATACCGCAGATGCCTTCACGACAGTCGTGGTCGAATACGAAAGGCTCCTTGCCCTCCTCAACGAGTTCTTCGTTAAGGATGTCGAGCATTTCGAGGAATGAAGTGTCATCGGGGATGTCATGCATCTCACGTGTGTCGAAGTGACCCGCATCTTTGGGGCCATTTTGCTTCCAATACTTAATTGTAAAAGATATGTTCTTAGCCATGGCTTATTAATTCTTGTAGTTACGGGTTTTTACTTCGATTGCTTCGTACTTGAGGGGCTCTTCGTACTTAACAGGATCCTTGTCTTCACCCTGGTATTCCCAGCATGAAACGTAGAAGCAGTTCTTATCGTCACGCTTAGCTTCGCCTTCCTCTGTCTGGTGTTCAACGCGGAAGTGACCACCGCAGCTTTCTTCACGGTGAAGGGCATCGATAGCGATAAGCTGACCCATTGTGATGAAGTCGTTCAAGCGGATAGCCTTGTCGAGCTCAACGTTAACGCCATCGATGTGGGGAACGAAGAGGTTGGTCTCAAATTCCTTACGGATTTCCTTGAGCTTAGCGAGTGCTGTCTGGAGGCCTTCCTTAGAACGTGCCATACCAGCGTATTCCCACATAATGTGACCCAATTCCTTGTGGATACTATCAACAGACTTCTTACCGTTGATCTTGAGGAGGTGGTCGATGTGTTCCTTAACGGCCTTTTCAGCAGCAACGAACTCGGGGAGGTCGGTGCTGAAGCGAGGTACAGTAATCTGGTCGCTGAGGTAGTTCTGAATAGTGTAAGGCAATACGAAGTAACCGTCGGCCAAACCTTGCATAAGGGCTGAAGCACCAAGGCGGTTTGCACCGTGGTCAGAGAAGTTGCACTCACCAATAGCGAAGAGGCCAGGAATGTTAGTAGAGAGTTCGTAGTCAACCCAAAGGCCACCCATTGTGTAGTGGATAGCGGGGTAGATCATCATCGGGTTGGTATATTCGATACCGTCGTCACCCTTACGAACTACTTCACCGGGCTTAACGTCGGTGATCTCTTCGTACATATCGAAGAGGTTGCCGTAACGCTGAAGTACTACGTCGATGCCAAGACGGCCGATAGCTTCAGTGAAGTCGAGGTAAACGGCGAGACCAGTGTTGTTAACACCGAAACCAGCATCGCAACGTTCCTTAGCAGCACGAGAAGCTACGTCACGAGGTACGAGGTTACCGAATGCAGGGTAACGACGCTCGAGGTAGTAGTCGCGGTCAGCTTCATTGATGTCAGTAGGCTTCAACTCACCCTTCTGGAGCTTGATAGCATCTTCCTTCTTCTTGGGCACCCAAATACGACCATCGTTACGCAATGACTCTGACATAAGCGTGAGCTTAGACTGCTTGTCGCCGTGAACGGGGATACAAGTGGGGTGAATCTGTACGTAAGCGGGGTTAGCGAAGTAAGCACCCTTACGATAAGCTGCGATAGCTGCTGAGCAGTTGCAACCCATTGCGTTGGTTGAAAGGAAGTAGGTGTTACCATAACCACCCGTAGCGAGTACGACAGCATGAGCTGCGAAACGCTCAAGTTCACCAGTTATGAGGTTGCGAGCAATGATACCGCGTGCACGACCGTCGATGATTACAACGTCTTGCATTTCGTAACGGCAGTAGAGCTTAACAGTGCCAGCATGTACCTGTGCCATCAATGCTGAATAAGCACCGAGGAGGAGCTGCTGACCTGTCTGACCCTTAGCGTAGAAGGTACGGCTTACTTGCACACCACCGAATGAACGGTTAGCAAGAAGACCGCCGTATTCGCGAGCGAAAGGTACACCCTGTGCTACGCACTGGTCAATGATGTTGGCACTTACTTCTGCCAAACGATATACGTTGGCTTCACGTGCACGGTAGTCACCACCCTTTACAGTATCGTAGAAGAGGCGATATACTGAGTCACCATCGTTCTGATAGTTCTTGGCAGCATTGATACCACCCTGTGCAGCGATAGAGTGTGCACGACGGGGTGAGTCTTGAATGCAGAAATTGAGCACTTTGAAGCCCATCTCACCAAGTGAGGCAGCTGCAGAGGCACCAGCCAAACCAGTACCTACAACGATGATGTCAAGCTTACGCTTGTTGGCGGGGTTCACCAGCTTTTGGTGAGCCTTATAGTTGGTCCACTTTTCTGAAACGGGACCTTGAGGTATTTTAGAATCTATAGTAGCCATGATTGGATTTTTTAAAGTTTAATGAGTTGAGGGAGTTTAATGAGTTGAGGGAGTTTGTTTAATGAGTTGAGGAAGTTTAATGAGTTGATAAAGCAACATTCTAACCTTATTACCTATATAAACTTATTAAACCTATAAACTTATTAAACCTATAAACTTATTAAACTCATAGCCCCTTACGCTGCGCAGCAAGCACCACCGCAGAAGGCGAACTTGAGAGCTACAACGAGGAAGATGAGCATCAAGATAGTAACGTAAATGTTACCGATGCAACGCCAACGGTTGAACCAGATCTTACCGTTCCAACCAAGTGTTTGCATTGCACTCCAGAAGCCGTGAGTCATGTGGAACCAAATGGCTACAAACCAAATGATGTAGAGAACAGTGAATACGGGATTGCTGAAGGTATAAGCAATCATAGCGTAACCATCAGATGCTGAAGAAACTTCGTTGATGAAAGGCATGCCACCATTAACGAGTTCGGCAAACATCATATTGTACCAGAAGTTGAACAAGTGGAGCAAAAGGCCGAGTACTACGATTACACCGAGTACAAACATGTTTTGTGAGGCCCACTCTACCTTTTCGGGCTTGCAAGTTACGGCATAGCGATTGTTACCACGAGCTTTGCGGTTTTGCAAAGTAAGAATGATGGCATAAATGAAGTGGATGGCTACGAGAGCTGCAAGGCCAAGGGTAGCTACTACGGCATACCAATTGGCACCCAACATTTCGCATACCCAATTGTAACCTTCCTCTGAGAAGAGGGCTACCAAGTTCATGCAACCATGGAATGTGAGGAACAGAATGAGCGCAATGCCAGTTACTGACATGATAACCTTCCGTCCGATGGATGAGTTAGTTAACCACATAAAATGATTTGAATTAAGTTGATTATTAGATTATTAATTTATCAAAATTAAGGGATAGAAAAGGTAGCATTTATCCCCATAAATGAGGAATGCACACTTTCTCCGTGCAAAATTATAAGTTTTTGGTTGTCTTTGCAAGTTTATATTTTGTTTTTTTGATTTATGTACGTACAAACTGCTATTTATCTGCCTAATTGGGGGGCGCGCCCTCACCTGGGGGCGACGCGTCCCCGCGTCGGCATTTGTTAGTCAAGGTTCGATGCCTTGACTAACAAATACATGAATATC
>UQHJ01000008.1 GCA_900540885.1 uncultured Prevotella sp. | reverse complement strand
TTGCTGAATTGCGTAAAGAGTCGTTGGGCCAGTTTTAGTAGTTGACGGATAATGTTTTTAATCATGGTAGTTGTCTTTTTTTAGGCTTGGTGCAAAAGTACGACACCATGAGGGGAAGGGCAAAAAGTGTGTACATTTTGTACACTTTTTTTTAAGCGAGACTTCGAACTACTTCCGCGCGTTACTTATTTTAAGGGACGGTGACTTTTTATCTTTCATGTTTCAGATTATGTTTGTAACTACCTGATTATCAAATAGTCTGACAAATGAAATTTAAAGTTCCATGCTTCAGGTTAGATTTCATCCCTTCATTTTGTATCTCTTGCACTAAGGTTTGAAATCTCTTGCACTATACTTTTGTATTTCTTGCACTATACTTTTGTATCTCTTGCACCAAGTTCCGTTTTTTTATTGTCAATGCTTGTAAGATGAAACATTGAAAGCAAAAATGAAACATACAACGCGTATGTTTCATATTATGAAATGCTTATAAATCAATCGTTTATATATAAAAAGTGAAACATTGAAACATGAGAAGTCGTACCATTTGCGTAATAATAAGCTGCAATTTGTCGAACACAATGTTGCATGTAAAATCTTCGCTAAACTATTATTAATCGTAAATTTGCTATCAAAATTTAACGTAATCACGAAAGCATGACAAACATACGGCAACGCATAGAAGAACTGATACACTACCTTCAGCAAGGCATATACGAAAAGAATACCGAAACAGCTCTGGCGCTTTTAGCAGCTCTGGCAGGTGAAAGCATATTGTTGTTAGGCCCTCCGGGAGTAGCAAAGTCAATGGTGGCACGACGATTGAAAGAAGCCTTTAAGGGAGCAGCATCTTTTGAATACCTCATGTCGCGATTTTCAACGCCCGATGAGATATTCGGCCCTATTAGCATAGCTCGATTAAAGGAGAGCGATAAGTACGAACGTGCCATTACAGGCTATCTTCCTACGGCCGACGTCGTATTCTTAGACGAAATATGGAAAGCAGGTCCCGCCATTCAAAACACCTTGCTTACGGTGATGAACGAGAAGTTGTTCCGCAATGGCGATAAAGAGCTACACCTTCCCTTAAAGTTGCTCATTGCCGCCTCTAACGAATTGCCGGCCAAGGGAGAAGGATTAGAAGCACTGTGGGATAGATTTGTCATTCGCCTCGTGTGTCGCTGTATTCAAGACGAAACGACCTTTCGCCACATGCTTTGTGCGGACGATGAGGCGGAGAAGAACGCCTCATCGGCCGTTGTTCACCCTATCACCAATCGCGAATACGCTACTTGGCAGAAGGAGGCACAAAAGGTCGTACTCAGTCAAGACTTATTAGAGGCCATTACTTACATTCGACAACACTTACAACGCGTTGAAGTAGAAGGCACCGAACTCCCCCGTAGCATTTATATCAGCGATCGCCGTTGGAAACACATCGCACGCTTACTGCGCATCTCGGCTTACGTTCAAGGACGCACAGAAGCCACGGTTGCCGACCTTCTGCCTATGTATCATTGCCTATGGAACGAACCCGAAGAATTGGCTGCTGTTCGACAAATTACGATTGAAGCCCTTTTCGCTCCTTATAAGAAGGCCATTGACGAACTCGCTGCTAAGGCCAAAGCTGACTTGCGAGCTTTCAGAGCGAAAGCCGCATTGGCTAAGGCCGTGCGCGAACACGACCACCGTGATGACGATTTGCTTATCGTCAACAACTTCTTCTATCAAATTGAAAATCATGGTACGGGCCATACCTACGTATTCATTACCGACTATAAGAGTATGCCCTTACGCAGCAAAGATAATGCTCCCGCTCAAGGCGTAATCTATAAAGACCCTTCCAACAAGGTGAGAAGCATCGTCCGCCTCTACGATGCTGATGCGCTAAGAGGTCTCCCTGCCAACGAGCGTGAGCAGGTGACGCTCTGTCGTGACAATGATCATATCTACATCAATGGCATTGCGTTTAAGATGCGCCATAAAGGTTCAGCCGTGCTCAACCCTGCGACAGGACAAGTGGGTGGATTGTTTGAAGGGACTACGAATAGTAATACGACGAGTGCAATTATTGGCCATACACATTACGAGGAGGAAATAGAGAATATCTGTCAAGCATTAGAACAAGCAAAGCACGATATAGACTTTCATCTCTTTGTTAATAATGAAGACAAGCAGCTGACAGAGTCGTACTTGCAACGCCTCTACAAAGCAATCGCCCTTTGTCGCGTTGATATCCGAAAATTACTTTATGACGAATAAAAATCAGGAGTTAGAGTTAGAGCCAACCCTCTATCTCCAACTATTACAACAATATGTCGAGACGGGTGAGGAACCTGACGTTCTCTTAGCTCAGACGGATGCACTGACGGCTTACTTGGCAGATACCATGCGCAATACAGAACTCAAGGCTTGGGTGATGAACGACGAGGTGGCGGCGCGTATCTTTATTGACACCATGTGTCAGTTCATCACCCTTCATCAGCAGAAGGCAGCCTATCAGCAGAGCCGTAGCTGTTTTGAGCGCCGACAGTTAGCTGAGGCTGCGGAGTGGAGCGTAATCAAACGACGCGACAATTGGCAAGTGTTGGTCCAACAGATTGCCACGAAATATCACGCATTGGGTTTCGACCAACATTTTTATACGCAACAGTTCACCCAAAGTGAAGGATACGCCAACGATGCGTTGTGGCAAAGTATGCTCAACGATTGGGAAGCTTGTGTCGAAGCACAACTTAAGCAGCGTCAACAAGAGTTCATAGAAAGTCGGCGCCAACTGCAAGACAAGCTCTTGCACAACAATCTTACCTCGGCTACACACTATGTGCGTGAACATCAAGTGAGTCACGATCGCTTTTTCCAGTCATGGGCTTTAATGGGAGGGCGGTGGAATGCGCTTGAGTACGAACGTTTGCAGCAAGTCGTCAACTTTCAGCGTCGCTATCCAGTTCTACTCAAGATTGTCAACCGAATGGGGCGCACGGCCGATGCCTTAGGCAAGAAGAATATCGGACACACGACAGGCGCATCCGAGCGAATGGAACACGCCTCTCATAGTGACATTACAGGTATTAGCATGGGGCGTGACTTAAACGCCCTCTTGCCTCACGAATGGGCTATCTATTCCGACCCCAATATGGAGGATCTCTTCTTACAACGATACGTTACCAATCGTCTCCAAACGTTTGGCTACGAAAGTCACGCGATGAATGCCGCGCGCAATCTGCATAAGAAGCCCGCCCGTCCTCAAGGTCCTATGATCGTATGTGTCGACCTTTCGGGCAGTATGATGGGCGAACCTTGTCAAGTGGCGCTTTCGTTGATGATGCAACTGTGCGAATTGTGTATGCAAAAGCACAGACGTTGTTTCTTAATTGCCTTTTCAGTGGCTGCGCAGCCTATCGACGTATTGACAGATCGCACACAATTATTGCAGTTCTTTAATCGCAAGGCGAGTGGCAGCACAGATGCGCACCACATGATGAACACGATGTTTCAGCTCTTAAAGTCGAACGCCCAATACGCTGGTGCAGACGTGCTATGGGTGACGGATTTTCGCATTCCATTGCCTGAACGAGAATATTTCATCGAAATGGAGCGCCTGCAGCAAGACGGCACGCGCTTCTACGGCCTTCAATTAGGCATAGCCGAAAATCGTTGGGCCTCTCACTTCGACGAACTCTTCAAGATAGAAGACGTGAAGATGTTAGCCTAAATAGGGGGCGTGGACCTGTAGCCCACGCCCCAAGTGGACGACAAATTGCAGTTTATCTAAATCATCAACTTTAAAGAGTCAACTAGCAAGTGTAATATTACACACAAAGTTTGAAAAACTCCTCTTTAGGTGTTGAGAAATTGAGTTTTTCTCTTGATCTTGTATTAATTTTCTTTTGCACTTTTATAATAAATCCACCTGTTGAAGACATTGCCCAGGCTATAGCCAAACGAGACAAGGCGAAGATTGTACCGATGGGAGTATATGCCTTGAATCGTCTCGGATTGTCCACACAGATGCCCATGAATGTCGTGTTCTTGACCAACGGCGCACCACGTAGGATAAAGATCGGAAACGGGCGTGGCATCCTGTTCAAGCATTCTTCTTCGGGCAAGAACTTTACATATAAATCAGAACTGATGATGCTTATTGTAACAGCCATGCGCGCCATAGGCGAAGAAAAAATAATCGAGGAGGAACGCAACATGCTTGTCGAACACACAAGGAATGTAAGCAACAAGGATTTCAACCATGATATAAAACTTGCCCCTGCATGGGTGCGCAAAATAATAATTGCACGATGAAATAAGGACAAAAACAACCATTATAATTTCTATCGCAAGAATCTCAATTTTGGAATCGTCAGAGGCAGGAAGTTTGTTTCGCTTAGATCCAACCCTATTCCACTCCATGAGCACATTCAGATGCGCCTTGATGAATTGGAATTCAAGCCATACATGGGGATGCCAAGCATCCAGACCAAGTATCAAAGAACAGTCCGAACTGCACTGTCGGCATGATATTCAGTGGCGACCACGACGTGCTGTACAACCTCGCTTTTGGCAACCAAAGGATAGACACTGCCAATCCTGATGCAGATCATAGCCACATCGTATTGCAACAAGGCATTTATAAATGGGCAAAGGACACCTACGACTTTGTCTGTCACAAATGAGACCTATAGGTCAAAGATAACCTAAGAAGTTTCGCTCTTACAGACAGAATAGATTTCAACGAGCAAGAAGCAAAGTCAATCTATGGCATCATGGCTATTGACCAAAAGTTCGACTTCGACCTATGTACAAAGAAAGGTTTTTCTTCTGCCATCTGTAAGTTGCTCAATGCCCTATCTTGGAATGGCTGCACGGACTTCCGCACGGAGTGCGTCACCAACTGGACGAAACTCTTTGCGGAAAACGACAACATGTACGATTCTCGCGCCATCAACAACTTCATTTCCTTCATCGACTATATGTCATGCAGCTCCAAGACCAATGTCACAACTGGAGGTTCCAACGGCTGTGCCGATCAGCTCACCAATTGGGACGGAACACAGAAAATAGGATTGGGGGCATTGCCAAAGAAGAAAAGATAAAACCTTTATGGTGTCATCATAAAAGCACCATCTTTTTGCTATTTTAATATGACAAAAACATCTTTTTCCTTAAATGCTTGGTTTATTAAAGAATTTGTTTAACATTTATTTTTTAGTCTAAAAAAAATGTGTAATTTTGTCTTTGGATTATCATGTCTCAATTTCAATATTGGGTCAAGACGAGTTCTTGTAAAAATAATATGAGACAGCTCACGCCGTGTGGAGCATGGTGAAATCGGAAGAAAGATCTATGCGAAGCGGGGTTGGGTGGGACGATAATCCAAGACATATTGAAGGCGTTTACTCAACGCGAAGTTTGAGACACATCGAAATCTAGCAAATTACGACAATCCTGTCTTGAATGTAGCAACGGTAGATGTCCCAGGTGTGATTACATCAATCACGTGGAGACCTTGTAAGCATATATTGTACCCGTACGGGAACAGTATGTCTGTTTACTGAGGTCTCTTAACGGAGACGTATATCATATCGGCGTGGGCTCTGACGTTGTCTGTTCAACAGGATTAGGCAGTGCTAGGGCCTCGATGTGTGGGACGGACAACAGGACGACTCACGCTTTTTTTGTGTCTGCGTATCAAGTCAAGTCTTTGATAAGGTACCATCACGATATGGAAAAATATTGCGCCACGTCAGATGTAAAATGCATAATTGGAGCCGACCTATCTCCTCTAAGCGCTGGACTTACCTCCAACGTCCTCCCCGAAGTTCGAAAGCCTATCAAACCAACGGACTCACAAACAGGGGTGTCCACCAATAATGTCTTGTCGCTAACATCAGTAGACACTAATAAAGACACAAAAGACACTCCCCATTGGTACGCTCTCCGAACCACATACGGCAGAGAAAAGAAAGCATACGAATATCTTCTGAGCAAAAATGTAGTAGCATTCTATCCTACATTAAAAAGCGTCAAACTTGTTAACAGCAAACGTATCACCGTGGAAGAATCACGCATTCCTAACATCTTCTTTGCATACAGCACAGAAGAAGAATTAAAGACTTTTGTTTACGACAACGTAAACCTCCCCTACCTCCGCTTTTATTATCGACATACTCACGTTGGCAACAAGATTGTCAAGGCACCATTGGTAGTACCAGACAACCAAATGAACAGCCTAAAGATAATTTGTGCTGCAGATTCTGATGATATAATTGCTTCAACGGAAGAAGTGGAGAAATTCAAGACGGGTCAAAAGGTGCGGATAACTGAAGGCAAGTTCGCAGGCGTGACAGGTATAGTAGCCCGCTACCAAAGCCAGCAGCGTGTAGGTATTGTAATCGACGGATTGTTAACGGTATGTACAGCGTATGTGCCAAGCGCATTTATTGAGAAAATAATTTAAAACTATAGAATATGAATAGTAAAATTTTAAAATTTATAACTGGAGCAATATGTCTTTTTAGTGTTAGTGGGTTGTATTCATGCAAAAACACTACTCCTACTCCAGAGGATACAAGGTATATTAAAGAGTTTCATGTGGCAAATTTTCTTCATTCTGCAAATATGCTTGAAGAAGGTAAATTAGCGTTGTATGTTGATTATTCCACTTGTATCGCCGAAGGCATGAAAACCTCTGCCCTTTATGTAAAGTTAGTTCCGTCTTTTGTAGAAGCTACAAAAACCTTTTATTCAATAAAAGGAGATTCTATAAAGCAAGAAATTCCAGCAGATACATATAATCGCCTTCTGAATATACACGAAATTAATTATGCGGATTTAAAATCTGCAGCAGAACAAATTGCAAAGGGCAATACAGAAGCTGCACTTCTGACTGATGGCGAATACTATAATCCCACAATAGCTGGTGCCAATCCTAATAATCCATATTTGGCAGACGCTTTTAAAACATGGATGAAAAAAGGGCACGATATCTTTATTATCTCTGAACCCTATATAGAGACCAATAATGGTCTTCAATATAACAAGAAGCGTTTTTATTTTCTTTTCACAGATACAAGGTTGAAGAATAACATATATGACCGTATCGCTCAAACGGCATCTTTAGAACAATTCCCCAAAGTTCAGATTTTCCATCTTTCAGCAGACCATCCTAACATTATGGCAGAAGGAAACTCTTCACAGACAAATGATTTGCTTGCTGCAAAAATTGAACCTTATGGTATTTTTGAGATACAAGATTGGACTTTGGATTGGAAACAAATAGAAAATTATATCATGGGTGCAGTTGATGAACAAACTGGTAATCCACTTTCTAATGGTGATTTCGTTATTAAGGGTTTAAAGGTAGATAGAAACTCGTTCGGTGGTTATAAGATTACAGACGTTGATGTGAAAGTTTATGACATGAATATGGCATATATGGACTATTATATGCGAAAAGAGTCTGGAGAAAAAGTAGGCGCTCTTGGTGAAGAACTTCCAGAGTGCCCAAATTTTCTTGTAATTGATCATAAGGAATTTGAACGCCATGGAATGATAAATCTCTATTTTGACAAAATGAATTATAACAATGCCTTTCTTGTTGGAAAACCAAACAACTATTTCAAGATAGATTTCTTTATTACTAAAACCGAAAACGTATTTTCAAAGTATTCTTCCATATTTACTTTTGATCTTCTTGGACACCCCGGTGTTACCAACAGTTCTGTGGTTACAAGCGTAGAACAATGTCTCTTTGATAAAGATTTGGAGAATCAAATGAAGCACTCCCCCTTCTATACAATTTACGTTAAAAGCAATAAATATTAAATATAAAAATATAGGACATATGAGAATAACAACTCTTCCCGCTCTTCAGTCTTTACAGGACGAGACTATGGTTTATGCTGCGATTGTAGGTGCAGTAGCTTTAGGTGTTTCATTTTTAGTTGCATCATTGATTGCCTTTAAAGGTGGCAATGACCGTTCTTACATTACCCGTAGAATTTGGTATGTAATTTTAGGTCTTGCTGCAGCCGCGTTTTTCTACATATACAACGATCTCTTTGTTAAGCCCAATATTACAAATGTAGGTTGGCAAAGTATGTTCTCTGATACAAATTTCATAAGTATCTTTATTAACTTGGGCGTATATCTTATTGGTGGTATAATTCTCATGTTTACCTTCAGACACAAGAAATTCGGTTCTATTCTGGGTAAAGAAAAGAATGCATAAAACAATCTAATAATTACGCGAATATGGCAAAACAGTATTTCGTAATGGGTATCGGTGGTACCGGCATGCGTTGCATTGAGTCCTTGATTCATCTTTGTGCAATGGGCATGTTTGACGATACTGAGATACACCTTTTAGCTCTTGACACCGATAAGAACAATGGTAATTTTTCTCGATTAAAAGAGGTCAAAGAAGCCTATGTTAATGCTAAAAATTTGGATAAGGCAAATCGCACGTCATTGACAGATACGTTCTTTTCTGCTGATATAAAATATTATGAGTTCAGTCCTAACTACGAAAAAAAGAGTACCTTCAATGATGTTTTTAACTATGGTAATACCAAGTATAATAATCCTGAGGAGGCAGACTTGGCAGATTTGGTTCTTACAGATAATGTAGAGAACTTCAATTTGCGTCATGGATATCGAGCACAAACTCATCTCGGTTCCATGATGATGTATCACTCGATTATTGAGGCTGCACGTTCACGTATGGATAATGAACTGAAGCAGTTCCTTCAAGTTCTTATTCAAGCATGCAATGGTGGTAGCGATCCCAAAGTCTTTATTTTAGGCTCTGTATTTGGAGGAACTGGAGCTTCTTCTATCCCTATTATACCTCAGGCTATTTCTGAGGCTGCAAGTATTATGAGTAATGGTGCAGCCAACATTTTAGGTCGAGCATACTTTGCATCAACACTCTTGACTGCATATTTCAGTTTCAAGGCTCCTTCCGCAGAAGAATTGAAAGACCAAAAGGTTATAGCTACCAGTGACAAATTTGCATTAAATTCCCAGGTTGCAATGATGTTCTATGATGATGATACAACTGTCAAGAATACGTACCAGCGTTTCTATATGATGGGAACAGACGGACAGGGTTGGGATCCTATGGTACGTGAAAAGGACAAGATAACCAAGACCATTACGGGTGGTGGTGAACAAAAGAATGATTCGCACTACATAGAACTCCTTGCAGCAAGTGCTGCTCTTGACTTCTTTAATTGTGACATAGCTCATTTGAAGGAGAATAAGAGTGCTGGTGAAACGGACTATGTGTATCGTGCAGTTGATGGATCGGGCAAGTTTGAATTCAAGGATTTCGTTGGCAACAAGGATAACTATGACAAAGACTTTGCGAAGAAATTCGGCATGCTTATAGCATTCTCATTCCTCTGTAACGATCCTAATATTGACTTTGTTGAGGGTGTTCGTTGCGGTAATCATAAGGAAATTACAGGATTCGACGGAATGGATGTAAACCAAGTTGAGTACTTGAAGAAATATTTTAGTCTCTTCAATGTTCGTAAGGTAAATGACGAATTTGCAGAAGGATGGATTCGTCAAATTCATCGTTCTGCTGGTGGTGGTGATAATTTCCTTTTTAACCCTAAGTTGTTTGCATTCCATACTATGAAGGAATTGCACAAATACGATTGGAACAAGAACTTGTATAGGAATGAAGGCATTGGTAAGGATTGGACTTTCTCTGTTGGCTTCTTTGGCTCCAAATTCAATTCTTTTAAGGAAGAATTTATAAAAACACTACATAACGGAACCCCGACAACGATTACAAATACTGGAGAGCGTTTCTATAAGCTCGTTTATGATACGCTTTGCAAAATCTATAACATAAACTAATTTGATACGCTATGTCTAAAGCTTTATTGATAAAGAGCTATACAACTCTTACAACTGGCACACAGGGTAATTGGAATGACCTGAACATGGCGTCTTCCTATATCCAGGGAATCCAAACAGGAAAAATTCTCGAAGATGTAAGTGCAGACAAAATTGCTGCACTAATTTCAGGCGTACCTACGCCATGGGCACGAGCAAAGCTTTTTAAGTTTGCGCTTGAAACTTTGGCAAATCCTGATCCTGCAATTTCAAACTCTGGTCTTACCCAGTTTTATGAGATGCTTCACGGAGAGTGGAGAGGTCTATTGGCTTTGATGGCTTTGTACTCAGATCGCATTCGCATTTCAAAACCTGTAGTCATGAATGCAAAGGGAGGTGATTATGAAATTGCTTCTGCATTCGGCCGTATGCTTTTCAACGACAAAGATATTTGGAGCAATCAGGATGTTCTTGCTAAAGATCCTGATGCACAGCCATACATTCATCTGTTGTATTATAAGGACCAACTTATTGGTGGGACATCACCACTGACGGGTGTTTTTACTGGCGTGAATTATTCAAACCTGAATGGCATGAATGATATTAGCTGGTATAGAAATGGTAAGTTGGAGGATCCAATGCCATATCTCTCACCAGACCAGTTACAAAAGCTCTATCTGTTTGTCAAGAATATGAATGGCAACCTTGATGCTTTCGAGAACAAGGTTAACCAGTTCCGTCAGGATGAGCAGCGAGTAAATATTGATGGCTTCAAGAGTATGAGCCGTGATTGGGAATCTGAAATTCTCCAGAAGGCTCATGGAAATCTGCGTAATATGGGTCCCATCCCAACTTACGGTGCTTTGTCTTGTCCATTCAATGTGTTGTTCTGTAGCGATGTTCCTGTATACATGAAGCCAGACTTTACATTTACATATGTCAATGGGACAGACTATCAGGAGATTGGCGACATTCAAAATCTTCTCAGTTCTGACAGTTATGTACTTGGTTGGGCTGAGGATGCGGAACAACGCCAGAAGCGTTCTGAAGCACCTGTTTATTATTTACAGGTAAAGGATCTACATTCTGGATCTACGTGCTATTTCACTATACCTCTTTCAGAGATGGGTATAGACATTTTCAAAAATCGCTTTGCTGAATTGCTAGATTACAATGCAGGAGGTAATAGCCATATTACAGCTTCAATTAGTGATAATGGCGATATGCTTTCTGTTTCTATGGTAGTTGAAATTGATGGTGAAAGCGTAACACTCAACACTCGTGAGTACCAGATTGAATGGATGGAAGATATGGGACGCGTTATCATGTGGCCAAACTTTGTGTCTGACCGGTGGAATAAGTATTATATGTATACGGAGTTCACTGCTGATGCTAAGAACAAGTTCCAACCTATTTTCAAGTTTGAAGGAAATATCATCCGTGATGGTAACGAAAAATTCTTTACTCCACAGTATGAGGCAGCACCAAACGAAGAACTTGGGGTACACATTAAACCTTTAATTACTTATCCTGCAGGTAAGGTTGAAGATCTTCCAAAGTACAACATTATTGCAGCTGATAAGCCATTTGAAGGTCTTTTAGCCACTGTGCAAAAGGGTGGTCACGATGAGCGTGCTGGTTACCTGATGCTTCGTCATAGCATTATAAAGGATCTGTCTTCCATCGACATGAAGAGTACTGCTGTAGTTGGAATCGATTTTGGTAGTAACAACACTTGTGTTTATTATAATGCAAATGACCGGGGCGCTATGCCAGTTCAGTTTGAGAATAATCGTGCTGTCCTTGTCGGCAATGAGAATGATAACAAGAAGGCCAATGCTGGTAATGATGAACTTTTATTCTTCACTAACTACCCAGCAGAGAATGGACAATTGAAATCATGGTTGCATGAGCATGATTCACGATACAACTGCTACAACCAATCTGAGGAAGTTGCTGGAGGTGTTCCTGTAAACCGTCCAAATGTGGTGGTTCGCGAGATGGATGAATTTGAAATAAAGACTCAGGCTGGTACTCTTCATTATAACATGAAGTGGTTGGACAACGAGAAGGGACTTGAAAAAAAGCGTGCATACCTGAAGTCTATTTGGCTCCAGACATGCGCATTCCTTTATAAAAATAAGATTCGTCCCGAAGAAATCAGTTGGAGCCATCCTGGTTCTATGATGGAATCAGATGTAAATGACTATGACAAGATTTTCAACGATTTGCAGAAGATCTATCCAATCACAACAGGTAGAAAGCCAGAGATCAATGAGAGCTATCCTACAGAGGCAGAAGCTGTATGTAGCTTTGCTCTCTCGCAAGATTTTGGTCTAGCAGGCAATAACATGTTCCTTGGTATTGACGTAGGTGGTAGCACGAGCGATATTCTGCTTCTTGGGAAGGATCCTAACAATGGAAACAAGGCTACATTGTTCCGTGAAAGTTCTGTCCGTCTTGCAGCAGGTGTATTCTTCGATGCTGTCATTAAGTCCGAAACATTCCGTCAAGCATTGGTAAACTTCCACGAAAGTAACCAACGTGCAGTTTATGTATCCAATATCCGCGATGTCTTGACAGAAGCAAACAAGGCTCCTTACTACTTGAATAATATCTTTGATCAGTTGAAGACTCTTGATGATTACGAAAACTTCTATGATACAATCAACCGTGATGCAAAATTCGTATTCACAATCCCTGCTTATGTAACAGGTCTGCTCTTGTACTATTCTGGTATGTTGATTGGTAAGACGATTAAAGATAACAACTTAGTTAACATCGACCGAATTGACATTCTTTCTTTTGGTAAGGGTGGACGTATTTTCCACTGGCTCCGCAATTCAGCAGGAAACCGTGCAACTCGAGAGTATTATTCAACCTGCCTCAATGCCGGTGTTCATTGCGTAACAAATGTTGAGTTAACTGTTAAGTATCGTGATGAAATTGAAGTTGACAATAAAGCAGAAGTTGCTAAGGGTCTGTGTGATCCTAAAGATGTTGTCAAGAAACAGAAGGCTGAAGACCGTGACATATGTGGCGAAATAGGAGTTAAGTATCTTATTCCTGGAGGTAGCATGAAGAGTTTGTCAGTTGAGGATGAACTTACCGGAGACTATTTCTCTGACGATATGGGCAACTTCGATTTCTCAGGAATCACCAACTTTGAGGCATTCATGGATATATTTATCGAATTTGTTAGCCAGAAGACAAAGCTTTATGCTAAGGCTGATAGCGAGTTACGTGATGATTTGTCTGATCTTCCAAGCAAGATAGCAAGCTTCATTTGCAACAATGATAGAGAATACAAGAAAGCTAAGGATAAAGCGAAGTCTGGAGAAGGTTTCCACTATCATCAGCCCATCATCATCGCAGAAGGAATCTGTTTCCTTAGCACTTTGATTAGAAAAGCTTTTAACCAGTAATAAGTTGGAAGGAATCCAAATAATATGAAGTCATTAGCTCTATACATAGACAAGTGGTATATTGTCGGTGCTGTAAACACCGACGGTATCACTCGTCTTGTAAATCTACCTAACCGCGAGGATCGCATTTGGCTCTATTTCTATGAAGATGTTGCCAATGACGAAATTTCCTATGGCAAGGGGTTCCAGAGCAAGTTTCGTAACAACGAGCCTCACTATTATGGTGATGTATTCTCTTTGATTACTCAGTCTTCGGCCCAATATACCATGTTTAAACGTTCCCAACCAATGAAGGGAATATTTAAGTCTTCAAAGATTTTTGATGATTTACGCAAGGATATGGACGAAGATGGGGATATAACCACCTACATATCATTCTCAAAAGACATTTCTTTGGCTTCACGTCTTCTCTTTATTGAGGAGTTGAAAGAAGAAAGATTTATTGTACAGGAGAGTGTTGCGCGTATTTGCCATCTGGCTTTGGAATATGCTGCTAAAAAAAGCAACTATACAGAAGATGGATATTACCTTGTTCTAAATGCTTGTAATGAAAATCTTCACTATGCACTCTATCAGAAAACAGATGATCTATTCAATAGAGAGAAGGAAGATGTTCTTGAAGGTCTTGGAACCGATGTTAGAAGCCGTGCTTTGATAGAAAATGTGGTTGATAATATAAATGAAAGAGAGTACTTGCTGAAAACAAAGGAAGAACGAGAGTCTGAATATTTGAGAATGAATCAATTTGTAGATGATTGGCTTGTTAAGTTAGCGTCTGCAAGAAGTTATATTCCAGTTGAGCTCACAAACGTAACTTTATCTCGTGACCCTTTTAAGAATTATCCAGTTCAAGTCAAGAAATCAAAGATTGATGAGAGAACAGATAAGATTGTCAAGGACATCATAAACGTAATTGTTCGCTTTGTTAAGGATGCAGGTGTAAGCCATGAACAAATTAAAGGAATATTGTTCTTGGGTAATACATTTACCAACATTCAGTTTAAGAAGGAATTACGTAGCTACTATAATCTTGATGATTGCAAGATGGTAAGTTACAAGGATTCAGACTTGTCATCATTGGTAAGTGCTTACACTTTCATAGATTGTAGTCAGTTCTCTGCTGCACAAAATGTGATGAGGGGTAATGCAGAAGCGGAACTTCGTCGTATCAAAATTGCAGAAGAGGAAGCTGCAGCCATGAAACGCGCTAAGGAAGAAGCTGATGCAAAGGCTGCAATCGAAAAAGAAGCAACAGAAGCAGAGCGTAAATTTAAGGATGCCATGGACATGGGATATGATGCAGAACGAGAGCATGACTATGACAAAATGGAGGAGTTCTTTAACATTGCTCTTACCTTGCGTCCGGATGATGAAGAGGCAAAGCAAAAACACGAAGAGGCACTGCGTAAGAAAGCAGAATTGTCTGTTCAGCAGAATCATTACAAAGAGAAGATTCAACAAGCAAAAGCCGCATACGATGAGAACGACTACGAAGCTGCAAAATTCAAAGCAGAGGAAGCTCTTAGTTTTATGTCGGACTCAAAAGAGGCATTACGTATCAAAGAGGACTCAATTCGTCGAATTAAGAGTCAGAAAGAACTCGAAAGATACCTTAATCGTGCCGATTTGTTTATTGCACAAAAAGCATACTCTGAGGCTATTCAAGAACTCCAAAAGGCTAAACTTCTCGATGTTGATTATAAGGATATTATTGAGCGCGAGACTCGAATCAAAAAAGAACAGCAAGCTACTAATAGCAGAGTAGAGAAACTCTCCAATCAACTTAATTCTGCATTGAATGAAGGTCGATATGATGATGCTATAACCGCCTGCAATGAACTCATAGAGGTCGATTTTACAAACTCACGAAAGTGGAGCGCTCGTATTTCAGATATTAACATCACGAAGGAGCGTGCGGTGGAAGACCGGAAGCATTGGGAAAAACTTGTTAGAGATATTGATTCTGCACAATGGGAAGAGGACTGGAGTCGCATTATCACTCTTTGCAAAGAAGCACTTGATATAAAGGACAATCCTGATATTCGTACAAAGTTAGAGAAAGCAGAAGCTAAGCTCAAGACAGAAAACGAACTTAAAATGCTTGATCAAACTATTGCGGAGATAAAAGATTTAATTCTTGGCTCACACTTTGCTGATGCGGAAAAGAAGTTGGCAAGTCTGAGACGTATGAACCTCGACCCATCACAGGAGGCCAAAGTACGAGATCTAAATAAATTAATCTTCACAAAAGTGGATGAAGCGGAACAACCAAAGGGCCCTAAGAGAGGACCACAACCCAAACCTGGTAACGATCCTTTTGGTTGGGACTTTGGCACACCAAGATCCAAGCCTAAACAAGCAAAGCCTGCTACAAAACCTCAGAAGCCAAAATCAAATGATAACTTCTTTGATTCAGCAGTAAAGGTAAATAAACCACTAGAGAAAAAAAGTATTTCGAAACCATCTGGTAAAATTACGAACGACGATTTTAATTTTTAATACAACAAAACAATGGAAGGCGTACAGTTAAAGCGCAAGGTGACCCTCCGCAGAAAGGAGAAGCCAGCAGAATTCACGTTCACAGGTCTTTTGAAAGTAAAGCTCCTGTGGCAGTCGTCAACAGATCTCGATCTTTGCATATTCTTTAAGAAGAAAGATGGAGATGTAGGAGGTGTGTTCTCTTCTGCATTTCGTCAGAGAAAATCTGATCTAGGTTCTCTAACAGAGTTTCCATATATGCTTCACAAAGGTGACGAAGCTGAACCAGAAGCAGGTGGCGAGTCTGTAGAACAGATAAATATTGCAAACCTCAACGAGATTGATACTGCATATATTTGTGTTCTTAATTATGGTAAGGCTATAGAAGGCGAAGAGGTGAATTTCGCACATGATTCTGGCCGTATAGAGATTATGAGTGATAATGGTGACTACTTTGAAGTAGTTATTGATGCAGAACAACAAGGACATGTTTATCATGTATGCTCAATCAAGAATCACGAAGGCGAAAACTCAGTAATGAATGAAGGAGTTGTTATGGATCTAAGTACTGCATTCGATAAGATTCCAGGATTCTCACTTATTTGCGAATAAATCATTATTAAAGTATAACTTATAAATTTTACTATCATGGCAGTAACATTAAAAAAGAAAATTACCCTCAGACGTAAGGGTGAGGCTGCTGACTTCACATTCAGTGGCAAGTTGAAGGTTAAACTCTTCTGGAGTTCTCCGACCGATCTCGATCTTTGCTTGTTCTTTAAGAAGAAGAATGGCGAAGTTGGTGGTATCTTCTCTAACGAGTACCGTGGACGCAAAAGCGATCTTGGCAATCTTAACGAATTCCCATTCATGCTTCACATGGGAGACAACAAGGAGCCTTCAGAAGGTGAGGAAGAGACAGAACAGATCAATATTGCTAACCTCAACGAGATCGATGAAGCCTATGTATGCATCGTGAACTACGATGCTGCAGTAGAAGAAGAGGATGTAACTTATGCTGAAGAAGGTGGCCGTGTTGAGCTTCAGAGCGATTCTGGTGACTATCTCGAGGTTATTGCAGACTCCGCTGATCATGGTCCAATCTACTGTGTTTGCACAATCAAGAATAACGATGGTGTAAATTCTCTCAAGAAGAGTGGCGGTGATGAGAATCATCCTGAAGTTATGGATCTCAGTACTGCATTCGAGAAGATTCCTGGTTTCGAACTGATCTGTAATTCGTAATTATGGTGTCAATTAAGCACAAGGTAACATTGAAGACTAAGGTAGCTCAAGAGGAAACTCCTGAAGCTATCGAAAGTCCTAAAGTTACTTTGAAGAGAAAACAGCCCCAAACACCTGTAGTTGCTGAGCCAAAGCCAGCTCATGCTCCAACTCAGCCAACAGCAGAGCCAAAGCAAGAACCCAAACCTGTATCTCCAACTCCTCAACCGAAGAAAAAGCCAAATACAGGAAAGGTGATTGGTGGTCTCATTGCAGCTGCTATTATTGCTGGCATCTTCTTCTTTATCAATAATAAGGAGAGTGAAAACAGCAATGATAACACTCAAACTGAAGCTATTGCTCAGAATACAGAGAATCAGGATAAGGGTAATAACGCTCTTGCAGCAGAAAATTCTAATGAAGATGCTTCTGCTGAAAGCAAAGGTGTACCTGCAAACGGTTCAGAAGCGCCTGTTGCTGAAAATACAGACAAATCTCCAGCAAACACAACTTCTTCAGCTAACCATGCTAAGGCAAATGACAACCAGGTTGCAGAACAACCAACAAAGCAGAATCCCGCAACTATTGCAGAACCTGCACAGTCTAAACCAGCGGCTACTCAGAATACAAAACCATCTTCATCTACATCAGTACCTGTAAGTGGTGATGTTGAGGAAAATGCCCGACGTGTTATTCGTGGCGATTTTGGCAATGGTCAGGAGCGTAAGGATAAGTTGGGCTCTTCATACTCAGAGATTCAGGGTAAGGTTAACGAAATATATCGTCAGGGGCTTGTACATTAACCAAAATTTCAAGGAATAGAAAAATGTCTTAGAAGGGGCGTTACTCATTATGAAAGTAATGCCCCTTTAATAAAAACCATATTAGGCAATGAATATTCGTATCACAATAATGGCATTAGGGATTCTTGCTTTTACCTCTTGCCATCATAGGGAAAGTAAAGAGAATTCTGTAGTAGAACCTACGCAAGCCCAGCAAAAGCTACTTGATGCAGGTTGGACAAATGAAACACCAGATGAAGATATGAGTGAGGATTATGGTATCAAACCTATTTATGGCATGCAGGACAACTATTTTGACATCAAAATGGGCAAAGGCTGTAATGTGGCTGTAAAGATTATGAATTTAAGAACTGATAAATGCATCCGCTATGTATATGTTGCAGAAAACACAACTACAACGATTCAAGAAATACCGCAGGGAGTCTACTATTTAAAGCTTGCTTATGGATATGATTGGATGGCAAAAGAAACGAATGATGGTAAGCAAGGAAAGTTTACACGTAATGTGTTGTATGAACGGAGTCAAGATACTTTTGACTTTGGAACAAAGAATTCAAGAGAAGAGATAAACTATCGTCTAGATATCAATGTCGTTGATAGTAAGTTGGAGAATAATTTCCAGACGATTACTATCGATGAAAAAGAATTTATGAAATAAAATGAAAGTAATATAACTATGATTCTGTACATAATTCTTGCACTCATACTATGGTTTGTCGTACCTTTGTTTATAGAAGGACATATAAGGAAGAAAACTGATAAAAAAGCTTGGTCAATGTTATCTCGTATTGTTGCTATAACATTGATTTTATTGGCTATATATAGATTTTTATTCTTATAAATAACTCAGAAAATACAACTGTTATTAGGATCTTCGAAGACTTGGCAAATACGGGTAGAATCATACATACTGGTGATATGCGTTTTATGATTGAATTCATTAAAAAGTACAATTATAAAGTTTGGGTTATATGAGAAAAAGAACTCTATTTTTAATCTTCATACTTTGCTTGTTTTGTGCAAATACTTCTGCATTTACGAAGTATGTTACGAACAATCTTAATTTACGATATGAGGCAAATGCTCATTCATATATTCTGACAGTAATACCAAGAGGAACTGCAGTAACTATAGATGAAGATTGCAATTGTAAGTGGGTCGCAGTTGAATATAATGGGTATGTCGGATACATATCTACAAAGTATCTATCTAATATACCTGTTCGCAAAACTTACAAACACTACATAAGCACCTCAGTACGAAAAGGTCATAACTCTTCATATAACCGAAGAGGTGGTGTACGATATTATACAAACTCATATGGTAAAAGAGTTCAATCTCCATCTTATTACAACTCACGACCAGCAGGTGCTACAGCTCTTTGTAGGGACGGGACATATAGTTTCAGTCAAAGTAGAAGAGGAACATGTTCGCATCATGGTGGAGTAGCGAGGTGGTATTGATATATAAGAAATAAAAATTGTTATGGAACAATATATATATAATCAAATAGAGTTTCTTTGCAGAAATTATTGTAACAATAATGGAGAACTGTTGCTAAATATTGCAGATGAATATGAGGATATAATTAGAAATGGTTTTAAACCTAAT
The DNA here is from genome assembly GCA_900540885.1 of uncultured Prevotella sp. GTDB lineage: Bacteria > Bacteroidota > Bacteroidia > Bacteroidales > Bacteroidaceae > Alloprevotella. Next base: position 39,954 of record UQHJ01000008.1, on the reverse strand, counting down.
GATTATGGAATAACTAATATAAATGATATTCCATTATATTTAGAATGGGGTGTTATGCTTTATGGTTTTTTCCTTAAAGATAATAAAGTTCACGCTCTTGTTGATGATTTTCATACAGGTCCACCAGAACCATATGAGTATGAATTAGAATATATTCCTATTGATTTATTGGAGTTAGCAATACAAATCATTATTAATGAAAATCATGAAATATTAGACTATATGGAACAAAAACATCACTACATTGGCTTGAACGATGCCCAGGTGCTCGAAAGCCGCAGAAAAAATGGTGCTAATGTGTTGACACCACCAGAGAAAGAACCTTTATGGAAACAGTTCTTGGAGAAGTTCGGCGACCCCCTCATCATCATCCTGATGATTGCCGGTGCGCTGTCGATAGGTATATCATGCTATGAGTTCTTCGGACTCGGACAGGGTGCTGCCGTATTCTTTGAACCAGTAGGCATCTTCGTTGCCATCCTTCTAGCAACGGGACTTGCCTTCTATTTTGAGTTGCAGGCAGACAAGGAGTTCACGATTCTCAATCAGGTGAACGACGACGAGCCTGTAGAGGTGATCCGCAATGGCAACACTACACAAATTCCTCGTAAGGATATTGTTGTCGGCGACATCGTGATTCTCAATACTGGTGAGGAAGTTCCTGCAGATAGCGAATTGCTTGAGGCTACGTCATTGCACATGGACGAGTCAACATTGACTGGTGAACCAATGTGTAGCAAGAGCGTCGATGAGAAAGATTTCGACAAGGCTGCAACCTATCCTACAAACCATGTAATGAAAGGCACTAAGGTTATGGAGGGTCATGGAATATGCCGTGTACTTGCTGTTGGTGACAAGACAGAACAAGGTAAGGTGTTCGAGGCTGTGCAGATTGACGACAGTGTGAAGACTCCGCTCAATGAACAGCTCGATGGTCTGAGCGACTGGATAACTAAGGTAAGCTATGGTTTTGCCGCACTTATTGTCATCGGACGTATCATTATGTACTTCGTAACAAATGGTACGGACTGCTTCGGCTCAATGGAGCAGGTCGCTCCGTTCATAGCATACGTTCTTCAAACATTGATGATTGCTGTAACGCTTGTGGTTGTGGCTGTGCCGGAGGGACTGCCAATGGCTGTAACCTTGAGTTTGGCTTATAGTATGCGCCGTATGCTCAAGACAAATAATCTTGTAAGAAAGATGCATGCCTGTGAGACAATGGGAGCAACAACTGTCATCTGCACCGACAAGACGGGAACGCTGACGCAGAATCTGATGAGCGTGGATGAGATGAAAGTGTATGGCGATACTCCAAAGGAAGTTCTTGCTGAGGGTATTGCCGTAAACTCTACTGCGTCCATTGATTTCTCAGACAAGAGCAAACCGCAGATTCTTGGCAACCCTACAGAAGGAGCATTGCTTCTTTGGTTGAACAATAAGGGTGTTGACTATCGTTCGATACGTGAGAGTGTAAAGACTGTTGCGGAGGTGCCGTTCTCTACAGAGCGCAAGTATATGGCAACCATAGTTGAGTCTGTAGCGTTGAAGGGTAAAAAGGTGCTTTATGTGAAAGGTGCTCCCGAGATCGTGTTCGCTCTTTGCAAGGAAGCATCTGTAAGCAAAGAGGATGTTGAAAAGCAACTGACAGAATATCAGAATCGTGCCATGCGTACGTTGGGTTTCGCCTACCAGGTATTGAACGATGGCGATAAAGCGATTGAAGACAACAAGATAGTTGCAGACAAGCTCTGTTTTATCGGAGTTGCTGCCATTGCTGACCCAGTAAGATTGGATGTACCTTCTGCTGTTAAGGAATGCGTGGATGCTGGCATCAACGTTAAGATTGTAACTGGTGATACTCCTGGAACAGCCAAGGAAATTGCACGTCAGATTGGCCTTTGGAATGATGAGAAGGATACGGAGCGTAACATCATTACCGGTCCTGAGTTTGCGGCATTGCCTGATGAAGAACTTCAGGAACGCATTCTTGATCTGAAAATCATCTCTCGTGCCCGTCCTATGGACAAGAAACGTCTGGTGGAGACCTTACAGAAAAAGAATCAGGTTGTTGCCGTTACTGGTGATGGTACAAACGATGCACCGGCTCTCCGTGCAGCCCACGTCGGTCTGTCAATGGGTGACGGCACAAGCGTGGCAAAGGAAGCATCCGATATTACAATCATCGACAACTCGTTCAGCAGTATCGGAAAGGCTGTTATGTGGGGACGTTCATTGTATCAGAATATCCAGCGTTTTCTCCTGTTCCAGTTGACAGTGAACGTTACGGCTTGTTTCCTTGTTCTCTGCGGTGCTTTTATGGGTACAGAGTCTCCTCTTACCGTTACGCAGATGTTGTGGATAAACCTCATCATGGATACTTTTGCAGCTATGGCTCTTGCCTCACTGCCGCCATCAGAGAGCGTAATGAAAGACAAACCTCGTGACCGCAAAGCATTTATCCTCAACAAACCGATGCTTCGAGAGATTATAGGTGTAGGTGGTTTCTTCTTCCTGATGCTGCTCGGAATGCTTTATATCTTCCAGCACGCTGAGGTGAACCAGCTTACCGATTTACTTCACCTGCAGTTGGGAGCCAAGGGACACGTATCTACATACGAGCTGACATTGCTCTTCACGACTTTCGTAATGACCCACTTCTTCTATCTTTTCAATGCTAGAGCATTTGAGACAGGGCGTAGCGCATTGCATTTCAAGGGATGCAATGGTTTGCTTACGATTGTGGCAATTATCCTCGTAGGTCAGATTGCAATGGTTGAATTACCAGGTTTGCAGCAGTTCTTCAATGTTGAGGGATTGAAACTGATAGACTGGGTGATAATCATAATTGGTTCTTCATTCGTACTTTGGGTACGTGAAATCTGGCATCTGTTGACAAAGAAATAACATTTCTGATGGAACTGCATAAAGATTTTGTGTGGTTCCATCTTTAATTTGAAAAACGATGATTGTACCATAAAATAGGATAAGAAAATGGGAAAAAGAGAATCAAACACTGGAATACCTGGGCTTTCATTCTCTTGGAAAAGGGCTTTAGGTATAACTCAGGCAAAACAAAAAATAGCTCGCCAAACAGGCATTCCTACTACTAAATCTGGAATAGAAAGGAAAATAGGAAAAATGATATTAAAGTCAATATTTGGAAAATAAAATAACCTTTTCTATTGACTTACCGACCTGCTTTGTTACTTGCGTCTTTTGCTTTGTAGCAATTATCATCACCAATATGGGAGATGGCCCAATCTACTATAATCTGCCCCTTATTCCCTTTACAAAACGGTTTGAATCTTCGGAAAATCTCGTTAATTTGCTTGAATCACGAGGTTTACAGATTTGTGACAGAAACAAAGCCATACAGTACCTTGACAATATTGGTTATTACAGATTGTCTGCTTATATGTATCCTTTGTTGAAGATGCCCAAAACAGCACATTTGTATAAGATAAATCACGCAAAAAGAGGGTTTCAATCTGCGCTATGTGGTGACGCAGAAAAGTGATGAAGTCTGGGCCAGACCATGAACCTGCTGAAGGGATAGATCTACATCTAGAACGGACAGCTTCAACAAGTAAAGCCAAGTATTCAACAACAAGAATACATCTCATAGAAAAAGCCGCGTGGACATGTTCGAAATGTCCACGCGACTTTTTGATTTTATGCAGATAGCCTGAATGGTCTTAATCCCTGAAAAATCCCAACTTTGTTTAGGGTGGTTCTAATAATTCCTCCAAAATCCGCCCCAACCATCACACCACCCTCTCATACTTCACAAAACGCTCTCACGTTTTGTACGTTACCTTTAAAATCTGTATTTTTGCACATCTTGACGACGCCTACCACAGACACGACATATAGGCTTCTCAATCACACAACAAAACATAGTACTTTTTCTAATGATTCCAATGAAAAAAGATTCAACATCCTCCAATAAGTGGCTGGCATTGCTTTTCACGTGTCTGCTACTGAGCTGCACGGTATGTAACGCAGCCACCACGGAGACACTGAAGCCCGACACCATCACACTAAGTTTAACGGAGGCCGGCACATTGCACGAGCGCATCGGCAACAACAAAAAACTGAAAATTGAATGCCTGAGGCTCACCGGCATGCTCAACATTGACGACATACAGTTTATACGCGAGATGGCCGGATGTTATTATGATACAAAAGGGCACAAATACGACGGCCACCTGCGCTATCTTGACATCAGCGGCGCCACCCTCACCAACACCGACAACAAAGAAGTGAGTATATACCCACGCGACCCGTCGGAATATGAGGGAACACCGTGGCCTTCCGCTGAGGCATACATCAACGACAATGGCACACCAGTGGCCATCTTTGCCTACCTTTACGACATGGAGGAGATTGTACTCCCCGCCAAACTCAAATCTATAGGCGATGACGCGTTCATTTTCTGCCGATCCCTGAAATCAATCAACATTCCCGAGAGCGTACAAGAAATCGGCCTAAGAGCCTTCCTTGGATGCAGCAGTCTCAAATCCATGAAATTGCCGTATGGCATCACGGAAATAAAGTCTGGACTTTTCTCTGGCTGTACGAACCTCACGTCGATAGACATCCCATACACCACGGAGGAGATAGGACACAACGCATTTAGAAACTGCACGAGTCTTAAGTCCATAGAGTTGCCATACAATCTGAACAGCATGGGCATAAGCGTTTTCTATGGTTGCACCACACTCACGTCTGTCACCATACCCAAGAACATAAGATACATCAGTGACTACACTTTCTATGGCTGCACCAGCCTCACCTCTGTAGAAATGCCGCTCACCGTAACGAGAATAGGTGACCAGGCTTTTTACGGATGCACGGCTCTGGTCAGACAGGACATCCCTTCCAACGTAACAGAGATAGGCAGCGAGGCATTCTGCGGATGCAGTCAGCTCATCGACCTCACCATTCCTTCGGGCATAAAGAGCATCGGCGAAAGGGCCTTCAAAGACTGCAATGCGCTGACCACACTCTATGCGCTCGGCGCATCGCCAATAGCGATAACCTCCAACACATTTGAAAACGTAAACAAGTGTACGCTGTACGTTCCGCAAGGTTCCCGGCAAGAATACTGGCTAAAAGACGGATGGGGCGACTTGAACAGAGTCTCAGAGTTTGACCCCGAAGCTCTGATAACCGAACCGGTGAGCGTTCATGTGCAGACGGCTGGCACGCTCCACAATATGCTCGACTGCTTCCGCAAATACCGCATACAGAATCTGAAGGTGACTGGCAACATCGACAATGCCGACATACACACCATCCGGAAGATGAGTGGCTACAATGACCCTGGCGCATACATGCGCTACGACGGCCGCCTACAGCATCTCGACCTCAGCGGTGCAACCATTGTTACCGATGATTGGGACTTCGCGACATGTCGCCTGACCTCCGTTGCATTGCCAACTGGCTTGACGGCCATCCCCAACCAGGCCTTCGCAGAATGTAACGAACTGGAGTCGATACCCATACCGCAAGGAGTGACAAGCATAGGCTATGATGCCTTTGGAAACTGTCACAAATTGGCATCTATCACCCTACCTGCGGGTCTGACAAGTATACAAGGCGGAGCTTTCTTCGGCTGCGGGAGCCTCACCTCGATAGTCATACCATCGGGAGTGAAAGTGATTGAAGGCAAGACATTCTCATACTGCACTGGACTAAAGTCGCTTACCTTGCAAGAGGGACTCACCGGCATATACGACTATGCCTTCACTGACTGCACACTCCTCACCACGATTACGTTACCCTCTACCTTAGGGACCATCTACGATGCTGCATTCTACGGTTGCAACTCATTGAAATCCATATACGCCCTTAACCCACAAGGCATAGGCATCAAAGGAAAGCCCTTCGAGGAATATACACAATCCCAATGCACGCTCTACGTACCCGAGGGATCTATGTACAATTACAAGTGTTGGGAGGAGTGGAATGCCTTCAACAACATCGTGGAATTCTCCCCAATGGGCATAGGCGGAGTACACGCTGCCGCTGAACGCCGCGAGGTGGAACGCTATGATACGAGCGGCAGACGCCTAACCTCCCCCACCAAGGGCCTCAACATTGTACGCTTCAACGATGGCACCACGAGGAAGGTGATGAAATAATTTTTCAAGCTCCAACACTCCATTTGAAGGGAGCTGACCAAAGCTCCGATTATAAACAAAACTCGTTGCTCGTCCCTGAGTAGGAACGTGCAACGAGTTTCTTTGTAAAATATCTTGCAAGCAAAAAGTTTGATTTCTGCCAGCACCCGAAAAGTAGGGTGTTCAAAATCCAGAAAAATCTCTGCGCGGTTTTAAGCCCAATAACACGAGTTCGGGATGCAAAGGTTATGGATAGCACTTGAAATCTGCTTAGAACGACCAACCTAAGCCAATATATGGAAAGAAGGCTGCCTTATTGAGCCCATACTTGTCTCCGAAATTGAAGGACGGCGATACGCCAACACGAAACATAAATCCGTTGGGGCGCTGATAGCGGTAGCCGATGTTGCCGAAGAAGAAATAACCGAATTGAGTTTTTGATGAAGTGTAAAAATCAATTTTAGGGAAAGTTTCGTCTGTATTCTCCCCACCTGGATACCCCCCTGTATCTTTTACGTATGTTTCCTTTACTTGATATACACCAAGACTCGCACCGAAACCCAGCTCCAATTTGCTATTCTTCTTTCCGAGTAGATAGTTTAGCTCCAACGGGACACCAACACCATTGATTTTCTGGTCGAACAAACCTGAATTGTTTCCATAGCCATAGCCAATGCCTACGCGGTAGCCTAAACCTGAGTTTCCATCAAATCTACTGTCGTAGTTGACGCCCACAACATTTTGGGCACCAAGTAATTCTACAGACAGGTTACGTGTCTTCTGTTGTGCCATTACTGCCGAAAAATAGCATAATGCAAATAATGAAAATAAAACCTTTTTCATATAGTGTTATGATTAAATTATATACAAAGACAAGTTGCCCGAAAACTTGTTATTATGCTGCAAAAGTACAATCATTCGTTTTTATACACAACGTCTCCTTATGCGAAACTGCCAAAATGCGTGGCGAAACAGCAATATATTCTTTTGAAGCAATTATAGATATTCCTCTTTTTATAATAATCCTATCAACTCTTACGGTTAGGTAACAAAGATGATGAAGTCTATTTTGTCACTATTCTCTGTTCTTTTATCGCCCCAGCCCTTTTTCTTTCTTTTGTGGCGACTCTTTAACTCCTTAAAATTGACTCTGCTATCCATTTTTTCATTTAAAATAATTTGTATTTTCTATGCTTATTCATATCTTTGCAGTACGAGAACCCGCCAAGCCTCTCAACGATGCTCAAATGTGCGGGTCGTTTTTTTTATAGACGTATGGCTACAAAAAATTCATTTACGAAAATGTACTCATCACCAAGTGATTTGGTGCAGTTACTTCAATCACGAGGGTTGGTAATATTCGATAGAGAAAAAGCAAAGCATTATCTTTCACATATCGGATATTATCGCTTGTCTGCTTATTCGTATCCTATGCCTTCTTTTCCAATCAAGCAAGGAGTTTCTTTCGATTTTGCCATAAAACTTTACACTCTTCAAATAACATACACTACCATTATTATATGAATAACTTCATTGCTTCACAACTACTCACCGACGCTGAGTGGACAAGATATGTAGCTCAACCTGAGCAATTCACGTTTGACAAGACAGAACTTTCTGCCGCACAACAACTTCGCCCTCTGATACTGAAAGGTATGGAGGAGGAGACGACTGAGATAGATCAGATTATCAACAACCCCGAAACACCTAACTTTCAGAATACGATTGTTGCATTATCGAATAGTGGAGAGTTATTAGAACGCGCCACTGCTATTATGTATAATCTACTGAGCGCCGAGACGGACGATGAGTTGGACGAATTGGCGAACGACATGGCTGCCCCCTTGTCGGAACATGGTAACAACATCATGCTCAATCCTCAGCTATTTGAGCGCGTTAAGCAGGTGTACGACCATGAACGAGACTCGTTACAAGGGGAAGATCTCATGCTGCTGAACAAGACGTACGAGGGTTTCGAACGTTCAGGAGCTACACTGAGCGAAGAGAAGAAAGCAAAGTTTCGCGACATCACACGCGAACTCTCTGAATGCACACTGAAATTTTCGCAAAACTTGCTCAAAGAGACGAATGCTTTTGAACTACATCTGACAGACGAAGCCGACTTACAAGGCATTCCCGACATTCATCGCCAAGCAGCACACCATGAGGCCGAAACACGTGGCAAGGAGGGTTGGGTATTTACACTTCACGCACCGAGCTACGGCCCATTTATGATGTATGCCGATAAGCGTGAGTTGCGCGAGAAGATGTATCGTGCCTACAATAGCCGATGCACAAAGGACAATGAGTTCAACAACTTCGGCATCGTGAGTCGTATTGTCAACCTACGTCGCGAAGTAGCACAACTATTGGGCTACACCAACTTTGCTGACTATGCATTGAGACGCCGCATGGCGATGAAGGCTGAAAACGTATACCAACTGCTCAACAACTTAATCGATAGCTACTTGCCTAAGGCGAAAGAAGAGGTGAATGAGGTGGAACTTAGAGCACAAGCCGCTGAAGGGACTGACTTCGTGATGCAGCCTTGGGACTTCTCTTACTATAGCCAGAAGTTGAAGCAGGAGTTGTACGACTACGACCCCGATATGCTGCGCCCTTACTTTGAACTTTCAAGGGTGAAGAAGGGGGTATTAGGCTTGGCCACAAAACTTTACGGCATCACGTTTAAAGAGAACACACAGTTGCCCGTTTACCACAAAGACGTGGTAGCTTATGACGTATACGACAAGGACGGCAGCTACTTGGCTATTCTACTGCTCGACTTCTTCCCACGTGAGAGCAAAAAGGGCGGAGCGTGGATGACGAACTATCGCGAGGAGCACTGCGACGCTCCTACCACCACAGCCGTAACGGCTGCTAATTCGCTGCGCCCCGTAGTAAGCGTCACTACAAACTTTACGAAACCTACAGCTGATACGCCCGCACTCTTGACACTGGGCGAAGTCGAAACGTTCTTACACGAATTTGGTCACGCTTTGCATGGCATCTTTGCCATGACTCATTATGCGGCACTGAGTGGAACAAACGTATTTTGGGATTTTGTTGAACTCCCCTCACAATTTATGGAGAACTATGCAACAGAACCAGATTTTTTGGGTACATTTGCCCAACACTACCAAACGGGCGAACCTTTGCCTGAAAGCTACATTGAACGCATTCGCAAGTGTCGTAATTATCAAGCCGCTTACGCTTGTATGCGACAGGTTTCGTTCGGACTGCTTGACATGGCTTTCTATACGCTGTGCGATCCATTCACGGGAGACGTTAAAGCATTCGAAGACGAGGCTTGGAAACGTGTACAATTGCTCCGCCCTGTACCAACCTCATGCATGACGGTACAGTTTGGCCACATCATGTCTGGCGGATATGCCGCAGGGTACTATAGCTACAAGTGGGCCGAAGTGCTCGATGCTGATGCTTTCTCATTGTTCAAAGAAAAAGGCATTTTCAATCAAGAGGTAGCAGAAAGTTTCCGACAGAACGTTCTCTCACAAGGTGGCACAGACAATCCCATGACGCTCTACAAGCGCTTCCGTGGCCAAGAGCCTACAATCGATGCACTGCTCAAACGTGACGGCATTCGGTAAATGTGCAAATGTGAGAATGTGCAAACGTGAGAATGCGAGAATATTTGACTGATGCACTAATTAAAAAAAATGTCTATAAAAGCAGCGATTGGGGGGGTAGGCCTTTGGCCCGCGGTGTATGTAACAAAATATATCGCAGACGAAAGGCTTACCCTAACTACCTAACTGCAACAAAAAATAATTAATAATATATATATATATGACCAAAGCCGAACTCCTCGACCGTCGCTACTTGCGCATGGCACGCATTTGGGCAGAAAATTCATATTGCACACGCCGACAGGTGGGGGCACTCATCGTTAAAGATAAAATGATTATCAGCGACGGCTATAATGGCACGCCCTCAGGCTTTACCAACATTTGCGAAGGCAGCAACGGACTTACCCTACCCTACGTGCTACACGCCGAAGCGAATGCCATTACCAAGATAGCACGTTCGGGTAATAACTCTGACGGCGCTACGCTTTACGTAACGGATGCGCCCTGCATTGAATGTGCAAAACTCATCATTCAGGCTGGAATCAAGCGTGTGGTCTATGCACGTGCATACCGACTGACCGACGGCATTGACCTATTAGCCGAAGCGGGCATTCAAGTAGAACACATTGAGGACGTTGACTAGTTTCTTTAGTTGACAAGTTAACCCGTCAACTTGTTAACTCGTCACCTTAGCAATTCATGTAAAGGATAAAATGATTAAACATAATAAAAACAGATTTGTTCCACTATTGGTGTCAATAGGAGTTGTGGTGGGCATTATGTTAGGCAGTTTCTTTGCCAACCACTTCTCTGGCAATCGACTGAGCATTATCAATAATTCAAGCAACAAGATTATTGATCTGTTCCACCTCATCGACGACCAATACGTTGACACTATCAACATTCCCGACCTGGTAGAAAAAGCCATGCCACAAATACTCAAAGAGTTGGACCCCCACTCTACCTACATCTCTGCAGCAAAGGTGGAAGAGTCGATGCAAGACTTAAAGGGTAGCTTCTCAGGCATTGGCGTACAATTTACACTTTACAAAGATACCATTCGCGTTGTGAAGGTAGTAAAGGGTGGCCCTTCGGAGAGTGTCGGCATTCAAGCTGGCGACCGCATCATCAATATTGACGGCAAGCCTTACGTAGGCGATACGATTAGCAACGACGGGACGATGAAACGCCTTAAAGGCCCCAAAGGTTCGATAGCACGTTTAGGCATCAAACGCGCAGGTCAGAAGAAGCTATTGAGCTTTAGCATTACACGCGGCGATGTGCCCGTTAAGACAGTTGACGCTGCTTACATGGCTAGCCCGACGATAGGCTACATTCGCGTTTCCAGTTTTGGCGACACTACGTATGCCGAATTTATTGCTGCACTTACCAAACTGCAGACAATGGGCTTTAGCAAGTTGATACTCGACCTCCGTGGCAACCCCGGCGGCTACATGGAAACGGCAGTACAAATGGTGAATGAATTCTTGCCCAAAAACTCTCTCATCGTCTATACCGAGGGACGAAAGTCGCCCCGAAAGGAATATCGCACTGACGGACGTGGTGCTTATCAGAGCCTTCCCTTAGTCGTATTGGTGGACGAGACTTCTGCCTCAGCCAGTGAGATATTTGCTGGTGCTATTCAAGACAACGACCGTGGTACCATCATCGGCCGCCGCTCTTTCGGCAAGGGTTTGGTACAGGTGCCCATTGAGTTTCCCGATGGTTCTATGCTGCGCCTCACGACGGCTCGCTACTATACGCCCTCTGGTCGTTGCGTGCAAAAGCCCTATAAACCAGGCGACGAGGAGGATTACGAGGCTGATCTCCTACTTCGCGCCGAACATGGTGAATACTTCTCAGCTGATAGCATTCGTACATCGGGCGAAAAGTTTAAGACACGCATAGGACGCACTGTTTACGGTGGTGGTGGCATTGTGCCCGACATCTTTGTCGCACGCGACACATTGGGCATGACATCGTACTTCAAAGAAGCTTATTTGGGCGGATTGCTCTTCCAATATGCCTACGACTTCGTCGACAAATATCGCACCGAACTCAGTCAGTGTAACAATATGAAGGAGGTGACGACCGTTGTGAAGAAGAAGAACTTAATTGAAGGCTTTGCTTCGTATGCTGAAAAGGCAGGGCTAAAGCGTCGCAACCTGATGATTCAACGCTCACACAAGCTGCTCACCACTTACATTACTTCGGCCATTATTGGCGACCTACTCGACGATAGCGAAGCGACTGAATATACCAACCAAACGGACAAGGCCGTAATGCAAGCCATCGCCTTACTCGCAGCTAACAAGTCTGTACCAACAGTTGGAAAGCAACAGGCTATGCTCTTTACGAAAATGCACAACAATTATTATGCATTAACCACAAAGGAATATACCCCATTTGCACTAACCGCGGGTTACAAACCCGCCCCCCCAACGACATGGGACTGGCAATGGACCGTACAACCCACTACCCTATGCACATGGCTTACCAAACGCAGTGGTCTGACGCTTCCCTTTGCCTTACAAAGTAACACAATTCCTTATCCACCTTATATTGGCAATACAAACGCTGACTATAACAACATCTTGGCCCTATGCTATCGAAAGTGGACGTTCGCTTGGTCATAAAGCAACGCAACAAGTGCTTATCGGAAGCCGAAAGAGAGGCACAGTCTGCCTTCGTCTTATCACGACTGGCTAACCACCCTCGCTTTAAAGCGACACAGACGGTAATGCTTTTTTCCTCATTACCTGACGAGGTGAACACGCACGCTTTCATTAGGAAATGGGCTAAGACTAAGCGCATTGTACTCCCCGTGGTTAAGGGAGATGACATCATGCTCCGCCTTTTTACCTCCGAAGAGGAGATGAAGACTGGAGCCTTTGGCATCAGCGAACCCACAGGATTGACTTTCGATAAGTTGGACGAAATAGACCTTATCATCGTTCCTGGCATGGCTTTCGACAAAGAAGGCCATCGCTTAGGACGAGGCAAAGGCTTTTACGACCGCTTCCTATCACAGCCCAACCTCATGTCGACTTATAAAATAGGCATTTGCTTGCCTCACCAATTATTGGAGGCTATCCCCACTGAAGCACATGACATCACGATGAACGAAGTGATAGGATAAAAAACACTTACACACAAAAAAAACCTTTTCTCTAACATGACACTCGACATTCTCATTTGCTCACTCAATAAAGGTGTCGTACGCGTACAAGACGTACTACTTCCACCACAAGAAGGCGTTCATTATATTGTATCGTACCAATATACCGACGAACGCTATCTTGATCTCATACCCAGAGTATTAGGTACTCGCTCTGACGTTTCAATTTACACCTACAAGAGTAAAGGACTTTCGGCTAACCGCAACTTGGCACTCGACAAGGCTACGTCAGACATTGTAATGTATGCCGATGACGATGCGCACCTCCTGCCCGAAACGCCTCAAACGGTGTTGAAACACTTTGAAGACAATGCCGACCTTGACGTAGCCTTCTTCTGTGCTACAACTTACACGGGGAAGCCACTCAAAGACTACCCCACTAACGACTTTAAAGTGTTGGCCATGCCCGCACAATATACCATTTCGGCACTTGAAATGGTCTGCCGACGCAAAAGCGTGCAAGGGCGCATTCGATTTGACGAACGCTTTGGCTTAGGCACTCAATTCCTCACCTGCGGAGAAGAGGAGGTGTGGCTGGAAGATGCCTTGCGCATGGGATTGAATATACACTACTACCCCGAAAAGATAGTCGAAACAAGTACCATGCTCAAGAAATCATTGGTATACGTTGACGCTGGTGTGCAACGCAGTCATGGCGCAATCGACTACTACAAGCATGGCAATCGTGCTTGGTGGTCGTGCCTCTGCTTTGCGATGAATAGCACCAAGAAGGGATATTGCCACTTTCTACCCCTAATGCGCCACCTTGCTGAAGGCATTCGCTATATGAAGCGTACAAGTAAATAATTCAACGCGCCCCCAATCGCTCCAATAAATAGTTTCAAGGCGATTGGGGCGTTTTTTTATAGCAACATGTAAAAAACGCTCATTTTTAGCTATATCAGATAGCAAAATAAGCAGTTAACTTACAAACAATGCTAAAGAATAGCAAAATTTCAAGTGATTACTTGCACACTGTACACAAAGCCCGTACCTTTGCACACGTAAACAAGAACAAACGTACATCACGTTTGAGTTTACAAAAAAGTATTAGTCCATCAGCCCTCCTGTGAAGGAGCGCAAGGTAAAAAAGATTAGATTTAGGTAAACAAAGAATAGGTAAAAAAGATTTGTAGAAAGGTAACTGTTAGATGGATGGCTCACATGAGCCAGTGGGCGTGGCAAATAATGTGCCTCGCACCACTTAAAAAGATGAGAAAGGGCGGAAGCCCTTTTTTTTGTGTCTATAAGTCAACTCGCAAATAAAATAACACCCAATAGTTATTTTTTCTTCCACAGGCGAAGAAAACCACGGTTTTATATCTAAATTTGCAAACAACAAAATAGATAAAAATCATTCCCTATGTCGAAAGTAAAGAGCTTCTGCATAAAATTGCTTCACAAGAAGTACTTGTGGACCATACTCTTTTTTGTCATTGTAGTGGGTTTTGTCGATCCAAATAGCTTCTGGCATCGTTATGAAATTCATAGGCAAAACGAACAACTGCGCGAGGAAATTAAGAACTACGAGGACTTATACAACGCCGACTCTCGCGAGCTGAACGACCTTGAACACAACCCCGAGGCCGTAGAACGTGTGGCTCGCGTCAACCTCTATATGAAGACGGCCAACGAGGACGTTTACGTAATCGAAAACGAGAACAAAGACAATAACACTCCTACCCCATGATGAAACAATACGCATTATATATAGGTGGCATTCTGCTCGTAGTCGGTGCCATACTCCCCTTGTTTCTACCCAACATCGCACCTTACATCTTTGCCATAGGTGCCTTGCTCTTTACACCTGCTCAAATGCTCGACCGCTACGAGGGGCGCAACCTGATTATACGCCGACTGCGCCGTCAGCAAGTGATAGGAGCACTGCTCTTTATCGTTACCGCAGCGATGATGATTATGGAACACCTTCAGTTACGCCCCTTCCGTGGGGGAGAATGGAAGATTGCACTGCTCATCGCCGTGTTTATAGAAGTTTACACGCTCTTTCGCATTGATAACGAATTAAAACGAGAGGGTAAGAATTAAATTCATAAGCAAATATATTCTTTACAAGCCATGAAAACATTTATACTAATGTGGAATACCACTTTAATAAAATCTTAGAAGACTACTTCAGAAAAACGAGGGGCGAAACGTGCGAGATTTGTGGTTATAACTACAAGCGTATATTTGGCGATACGTGTGAAGAATACGTATCCCATGATCTTTACCTCACACAAGAGGACAAAAGCCAGCCACTAACTGACGCAGATTTTCTCAACAGAGTTAGATGCGTTTGCCCCAGCTGCCAGAACGCAGGGGAAAAAGTCTTCTACAAAAAGTTATACTAAAATTAGAAAAACTGCAATTTGTCGGCCTAATTGGGGGGCGGGCGCGTCCTCACCTGGGGGCGACGCGTCCCCGCGTCGGCATTGCCAACTTGGGGTTCGATGCCCCAGGCTGGCAATACTTAAATTAGTGATATTCATGTATTTGTTAGTCAAGGCATCGAACTTTGACTAACAAATGCCGACGCGGGGACGCGTCGCCCCCAGGTGAGGACGCGCCCCCCAATTAGGCAGACAAATTTAAATACGACAAAAAAAGAAAAACGTTTTGTTTTTACCACGAATATGGTGTAACTTTGCCATTCGAAAAAGATAAAAACAAATATATATACATATACAATCATGGCAAAGAAAGCTCTTCTTATGATTCTTGATGGTTGGGGCATTGGTAAGCACAACCACGGCGACGTTATTTATCAGGCTCCGACTCCTTTTATGGACCACTTGAATGAGACTTATCCTCATTCACAATTGCTCACTTGTGGCGAAAACGTAGGTTTGCCTGACGGACAAATGGGTAACTCAGAAGTAGGTCACCTCAATATCGGTGCGGGACGCATTGTTTATCAAGACTTGGTAAAAATCAATCGTGCGTGTGCTGATGGTTCTATTCTTCAAAATCCTGAAATCGTCTCAGCTTACGAATATGCGAAGAAGAACGGCAAGGGACTTCACCTCATGGGATTGACCTCAACAGGTGGTGTACACTCATCGCTCAATCACCTTTTCAAACTCATCGAGATTGCAAAGGAATACGGTGTAGCTGAAAATACTTACGTTCATTGCTTTATGGACGGTCGTGACACTGACCCCAAGAGCGGTAAGGGCTTTATCAGCCAGTTGCAGGGAGTATGCGATGAGAATGGGGCACATATTGCAAGCATCATTGGTCGCTTCTACGCAATGGATCGTGATAAGCGTTGGAATCGCGTAAAGATTGCTTACGACCAATTGGTTGAAGGCAAGGGACGCCAAGTAACTGATATGGTAGAAGGCGTACAAAGTTGTTACGATACTGACTCTGAGGAGCACAAGAATACGGACGAGTTTATGGAACCCCTCGTTAACGCTAACGTTGACGGACGTATTAAAGAAGGCGATGTTGTCATCTTCTTCAACTATCGTAACGACCGCGCAAAGGAACTTACCATTGTGCTTACACAACAAGATATGCCTGAAGAGGGAATGCACACCATTCCTGGCTTGCAATACTACTGCATGACTCCTTATGATGCTTCATTTAAGGGTGTTCACATCCTCTTCCCGAAGGAGAACGTACAGGACACGTTAGGTGAATACCTCGCAAGCAAGGGCTTGAAGCAACTCCATACAGCTGAAACTGAGAAGTACGCTCACGTAACGTTCTTCTTCAATGGTGGTCGCGAAACTCCTTACGAAGGTGAAGATCGCATCTTGGTAGCTTCTCCTAAAGTTGCTACTTATGATCTCAAACCTGAAATGTCAGCTTACGAAGTGAAGGACAAACTCGTCGCTGCTATTAAGGAGAATAAGTATGACTTTATCGTAGTAAACTTCGCTAATGGTGACATGGTAGGCCACACAGGTGTTTACGAAGCCATCGAAAAGGCTGTCGTAGCTGTTGACGCTTGCGTAAAGGACGTTGTAACTGCTGCTAACGAAGTAGGTTACGAAACAGTAATCATTGCTGACCACGGTAATGCTGATAACGCTGAAAACGAAGACGGCACTCCCAACACCGCTCACTCTCTCAACCCCGTTCCCTTCATTTACGTGACAGAGAACAAGCAGGCTAAGGTAAAGGATGGTGTGTTGGCCGATGTTGCTCCTTCTATCCTTCACATTATGGGATTGGAACAACCAGCCGATATGACAGGTACCGACCTTATTGAGGACTAAAACGCTTAAGGATATAAACTTGGTTTATTAGCATTTATAATGTAAGCCCACTTCTATCGTTAGATGGAAGTGGGCTTTTAACGTGAATAGACATTAACGCATAAGTAGGTGTTTCAAGTTTCGGATTCAGCCCGCCCTTGCTAAATTCGAAACTTGAGTTATGTGTTAACATAAAAGCGCGAAGAGTAAATACACTCTTCGCGCTTTTACGTTTGTTATAATGATGTACTTAATTAGAACATCTTTTCGGGATAAGCACCTTCGTCAGAAAGCTTTTGGAACTTTTCAACTACGCCTGGACGATCCTCAGGGTAAGTTACACCGAACCACTTAGAAGTAGTGTCGAGCACTTCGCAAGTAGCTTGACCCGTCTTAATCAAATGATCAACCATCAAAGGAATGAAAAATTCGCTCTTGAGGTTTTCCATATTTTTGGGGTCAGAAAGGAAGGTCTTGAAATACTCATCACTGTGCTTAAAGTAGTCAGGAGTGAAGCCCCAGAAGTTCATTGATACGGGAGTGTTGTCAGAAATAGCTACCCATTCGCCATTATCATCGAGATATTTAACAACACCATCGAAACGCTGAATCTTTGTGCGTTCAACAACAGAAGTGAGGTGATGATTGGCATCATTTTCGCAAACGCCACGGCTTACCGTACCGCTATCAGAAAGTGTATTGCCTACACGGAAGCCGACCATAGCGTACTTGCCTGTGCTGCCTTCAGGAAGTTCAGAGAGCCACTTTCCCATTACCTTGAATGCGTCACGATCGTAGAAGTCATCACAATTCAACACAGCGAAGGGCTCGTTAATAACGCTTTCGCCCATCATCAAGGCGTGGTTGGTACCCCAAGGCTTAGTACGACCTTCGGGGCAAGTGAAACCTTCGGGCAGTGCGTCGAGGGCTTGGAATACGAGTTCGCAAGGAATGTGACCTTCATATTTAGACAATACGATGCGACGGAAGTCTTCTTCAAAATCCTTACGGATAACGAATACCAACTTGCCGAATCCAGCTTGAATAGCATCGTAGATAGAGTAGTCCATAATGGTTTCACCATGAGGACCAAGTTCGTCCAATTGCTTCAAACCGCCATAGCGGCTACCCATTCCTGCTGCCAGGAGAAAGAGAGTAGGTTTCATTTTAGTAATAGTTATATATAGTTTGTTAGATGTTTATCCAAAGTTATTCATAGCAATAGTTTATGACCTTTGCTATAATGACATTGCAAATTTACTAATTATTTTTTAATGTAACACACGCTTTATATTATAATTGTATAAAGCCGCGATAGTTTATTGGTACAAGAAAGTGGCTAAAGGCTAACATACAAACTGCAATTTATCGAAAAGACATCAATGAACATTAAGGCGCGCTTCGCGCTTTAGATTTTGAACATTAATTTTTCATTAATCGACCATTAATCTTTTTCATTAATCTTTTTCTTGCCATACAATCGGCAGGTGTGGAGCGTGGAAGAAACGGCTTCCGCAAAAACAAATCCACAGAGAAAAATCCAGAATCAGAGGAGGACTTGTTGGAGCATCGCACCGATGGCATAGATGCTTTTGATACGCTGTATATTGGGGGTGAAAAGTTTCCGCAGCATGATTTTTATGGAGGATTTGTGGGCGGTGTGAGATAAATTTGTTAAATATTATGTTAATGTTTGTATAATCGGGGGGGTATTTGAAACTGTTGTACTTTTGCTGAAAAAATAATACTGAATTTTTAACAAAATTACTAAACAATGAGAAAAATATTCTTTGCAGCTATCATGGCTTTTGCTACCTTGACAGCTAACGCTCAGTTGATGCGCACAGAAGAACTGGAAACCTACGCAAAAGATAAGTACGGTGACAAGTGGACTGAAGCCGCTGGAAATCTGGCTGCAACTCTTTCACTAGACAAGAACAACTCACTTACTTACACGGAAGTAATTCCTTGCGAGGGTGCTACGAAATCGCAGTTGTATGTCATCTTGAACTACTGGTTTACTGCATCTTTTAATGATGCCAACTCAGTAATCAAACTTAATGACAAGGAGACAGGAACTATTATTGCGTCTGGTTGCATTTCTGATGTAGCTGGTCACGTAGGTGGATCAAACTCATATAGAGTGGATGTTCACCCCCTTATCAAAGTAGACATTAAGGATGGAAAAATTCGTGTCACTTACACTGTACAGGCTTACGATGTTAAGAAAATTGCAGGCGGAGGCATCTTGGGTGCTGTAGCCTCAGGGCTTGGTGGTGGTCCTATGAACACAAAAGAGACACTCGAGACATGGACTTTGGATAAATGTTTCCCCTTTGCCGAGAAGGATAAGCATAAGAAAATTTCTTCAAAGGCTCTTATCATGACTCACGCATTTTCCAACGTAATGATGGATAAAATCAAGGAAGCTGTGCAAAACGGACTTTCTGGAAATGAAAAAGAGGATTGGTAATGAGGCGTTTTCTCTTAGCAGTAGTATTCTCTTGTGCTTGTGTTCTTGCGCAGGCACAAGAGCATCTATTATTCATTGGAATTCCTATTCAAGGATCAATAGATAACTTTATCGAACTGCTAAAGGATAAAGGATTCAAAAAAACTAGCAGTCCTTATTCTTTTGACGGAATGGAGGTAAAGTCTGTTAGGGGAACTTTTTGGAAATTTCCCAATTGCATTATCAGTGTTCGTGCATTTGACAATACTGACAACGTTTCTTCAGTGTATATTCATCCTAAAAGCAATTATTTGCTTAAAGATGAACTGATTGATTCCTATGATGCTAAATTTGGCAATCATCAAGAATACCAATCTTATGCTGATGCACAAAATGTTGCGTACATATGGAACACGCCCAATGGACAAATAACCATATACGGCCGAGCAATTTACGGGCAATCATTCAATATTCTTTATCAAGACTATACTGAAGTGAAAGTAAACAATAAAATTGAGGAACCTTTTAATAATGATCTCTAAATTGAAGTACACCCTTTTAATACTCGCGTTCTCTATATCTACTTTTTGTGGAAACTCACAAAGTAGATATACTGTTGACGGTAATTCACGACAAGTTTCTGCGCATCGTTACCCCCCTCGTCATGCAATCGAACATAGACATCACAATGGGGTGCAAGAAGGGTACCGCGGTTTTGTCGATGTAAATTTCTTCGCTGGTAACGATGGGGTTTTCACAGAGTTCAATGTAGTTGGTGGAGGTTTTGCTACTACACATGGATATCAATTCAATCCTAACGTCTTCCTTGGTGGTGGTATGAAATTCCAATACAATAGCTTTGATAATTTTGACAACACGTATAGTATGCCTTTCTATGCAGACTTTATGGTAAACATGACAGATAGTAAAATTAGTCCTTTTTTTGATCTCAAATTAGGATATTCCTTTACAGAAATTGAAGGGGTATATCTATCTCCATCTTTCGGTATAAGATTTGGACTTGCTGACAACCTTGCGATAAATACCTCTATAGGTTACTCTCTGCAAGGATATAGCTACGAAGAAAGTTTCCTTCATTACTACTATAATGAAAAAGCTTCCATTCACAATTTGAATTTGTCAGTTGGTATTGAGTTCTGATTCAACTCTCCCTCCTCAAGCCCTCCCTTTCGGGCAATCCTTTCTTTCAGCCGCCGTGCGCATTGGCTCTCTTGCTGTGCGCATGGCGGCTTTTTCGTGCACTTGGGTGTGGAGGAGTGGGAGAGGTGGGCTACATGAGTAGTGGTTAGATGCAGGGGCAGAAGCAAGGCGCCTTGCTTCCGCAATTTCGTGACACGGCAAAGGCACTTCTACAAAGCTTCGGACAGCCGTTGTATGGTCCGCTTATAAATTTGTTAGATAAGGAAAAAATATCGAACTAAGCCGCAGCAAAGGTGGAGAACGCTATATTAAGCGTTTTGATGCTTGGACACACCTTGTCACAATGGTACGACTGACATTAATGTAATATGTTAACCTTTTTAGTTTGCTAAACAACTTGGAGAAGTTTTCTTGAAAAGGTCTCAATTTCTTCTCCCGAACCTTCGTAAATCTTAGAGGGGGTGTATTGCACAAATAATAAGCTCAACCGCCTAAAATCAGCGGTTGAGCCTAACAAATATGCGCTTTTTGAGTTTTATCGGACACCAATAAATAAAAATCTATACATGCGGCTGATTATTTAAGTTTGTCATACTCTTCGTCTGTAACGGGTTCCAGCCATTCATTGGAAGCGTTTTCGCCTGCAATCTCGAATGCAAGGTGAGAGAACCAGCTGTCTGCTGCCGCACCATGCCAGTGCTTTACATTGGCCGGAATGTGGATGACCGTTCCGGGCAAAATCTCTATCGCTGGTTTGCCCTCTTCCTGATACCAGCCGCGCCCGGCCACACCAATAAGCATCTGTCCGCCGCCTTTCGTGGCTTTATGGATGTGCCAGTTGTTGCGGCAGCGAGGCTCGAAAGTCACGTTGAAGATATTCACCTGTTCGCGCGAAATTGGTGCGAGGTAACTGTTGCCAGTGAAATATTGGGCATACGCCGTGTTGGGTTCGCCGATGGGGAAAATCATTTCGCGTTGGAATGCAGCTTTTGCATCCTCTCCAGTCGTCTCTTCCGCCCATACCTCTTTCGCCAGACGGAATGCCGCCCATGCCTTCGGCCAACCCGCGTAAAAACCGATATGCGTGATAATTTCGGCGATTTCGGTGCGGGTGATACCGTTGTTCTTCGCTGACTGCAAATGATATGTCAGCGAGTTGTCTGTGATACCTTGACTGATGAGCGAGGTAATCGTCACCAAGCTGCGGTCGCGAAGACCGAGCTTGTCGGTGCGGCTCCATACCTCACCGAAAAGAACATCGTCGTTGAGTTCTGCGAATTTTGGGGCGAACTCGCCTAACTGGTCGCGCCCTGCTGTCTGTACTATCTTTTTCTGTGCCATAGCGTTAAATGTTAAAATGGTGAATACTGTAATTAAAATAAACGATTTAGCCGAGTGCAGAGCCAAACTTGTTTGAGCTATGCCGAGGCGGCAGTGATTGCAAACGGAGTTTGAAATAATTCGGTTCATGATTCATTACTGAATGAAGTTATTGATTCGGTTTGTAGGATTGAGCGGTGTCTGGTCAGATAACACCAGCGACTTGACCATGTGCAGTGTCCCCTGCTTCTATTTTTGGAAATGTTCGGAGGCGATATGCTTCTCGTAGGCTTCACGGCTCGCATAAGTTTCGAGGATGGTTACCTTGCAGGGATTCTCCTTTTCGCTGACGGTGTACATCGTCAATACGCCTGGTTCGGTACGCAGGGAGATTGTTCCCGAATACTTGGTCGCCACCAGCGAATCCTGCGCCCCGCGACCGTATTTGCCGCAACGTCTTTTGTTACAACGGCTTCTGCCGCAACGACAGCGTTGTTTCCGATAGTCACGCCTTGCAGGATAGTTGCATTGGAGCCGATCCAAACGTTCTTACCCAGCACGTTGGGAGCTTGGTAAGTGGTTTTCCGCTTTTCGGGCGAAAGTCCATGATTTGATGATGCAAAGTTACCTATTGCTCGGATAACCGACGTAACCCATAGGTGGGCAGTTCGTACCAATTTTACTGATTATATCCGTCAATACATCATTTTTTCTTTCAGCAGTTCAAAAGTTGTGCTTTGGTATCACCATCAAAAAATTGGTATCACTTTTTTGTATCGTAGAGTATTATCGTTATGTTCTCTTTTGTCCACTATAGCAAAATATCTCACTGCGAAGTGAAACATTCGCACCACATACCAATCACAGTGTCATCTATTACTATTATTACTATGATGCCACTGCTCTTGGTTCTAACTATGCTGTGAACGACCAAGATTTTCATTGGGTAGTTGTGCATGAGTTTGAACGTCATGGTTGGAGTGTGCAAGATGTGTATTTGGGCACCCCCATGCGCCATGATGAAAAGTACTTGCTCATCAATCAAGGCTTTTTAGGCAAGCAACGGCTCATGCCTTATTTCAATCGCCAGAACAATGACGATCTTATTCTTGCCATTCAGTCCGCTGGCGTGGAACGTAGTCGAAATGGTTTCCGCAAAAACAAGTCTACGGAGAAGAATCCCGAATCTGAGGAGGATTCGTTGGAGCATCGTACCGATGGCACAGATGCTTTTGACACGTTGTATTTTGGGCGTGAAAAGTTTCCGCAGCATGATTTTTATGGGGGTATTTCTTTGGGTGGGGTGAGATAAAAAACTCCCCAATTTGTTTCCTATATTATCTACTTTTCATAACTTTGCAACTATAAACAATCCATTATGGCTGAACCAAAATTCAAAATAGCTTTTGCCATTGATGCTCAGGAGTTTCTAAAATCAATTCCTGATAGTGCAAGAGAAAAAATCTATTATAATATACGTCGCGTATTATATGGCGAAATAAACAATGAGTTATTCAAAAAATTGGAAAACTCAGATGGTATATAGGAATTTCGAACGTTGTATCAAAAAATAGCGTATCGCTTATTTGCCTTTTGGGATACAGAATCCGATACGCTGATTGTTGCAACGCACGGCATTATAAAGAAAACTCAAAAAACTCCTTCAAAAGAAATAGCAAAAGCTGAAAAAATGAAGGAAATCTACTTTAATAACAAGAAACAAAAGAAAGGAAAGTAATATGGAAGATCTGAAGTTGAAATCATTTGATGAAATGCAAGATGAGTTCTTTGGCAAAATTGGTACGCCAAAGAGAGATGCTTTCGAAAAAAAAGTAGAGGAAGCATACCAGGAATACAAAATGGGGGAAGCGATTAAACAAGCACGAAAGGCTAATAATCTTACACAAGAACAACTTGGTGAAAAGATAGGTGTGCAGAAATCGCAAATTTCAAGATTAGAGCGTGGTCACGGTATAACATTTAGTACCATGGCTCGTATCTTCAAAGCTATGAATATTCCTGCTTTTTTAGATATGGGTGCAGCTGGTAAAGTTGCATTGTGGTAGAGTAATCCCTCTCTCCCAAGCCCACCCCTACATCATTTTAGGGCAGTCCATCATTTAGCCGCCGTGCGCATTGGCTCTCTTGCTGTGCGCATGGCGGCTTTTTCGTGCGCTTGGGTGTGGAGGAGTGGAAGAGGTGGGCTACATGGGTAGGGTTTAGATGTGGGGCGGTGGCAAGCGCCTTGCTCCGACAATCTCTTGACACGGCAGAAGCAAGGCGCCCGCCACCGTCCCCGATGGTTCTGACCCTACTCCCATGCAGCCCCGCCTCTGCCGCTCCTACCACCACGTCCAAGCGCACGAGAAAGTCTGCCGCCAAGCGCACTACACGCAAGAGAGCCAATGCTAAGGCTTGAAGCTGAAAGAAAGGATCGCCCGCCAAGAAAGTAAAGGCGGTGCGGTCTTTAATGAAATCCGACAATTGAGATATGTGTGCGTGTTTGAAATAAATGGGTTGGAGGTGTTTATGTAAGAAATAAATTCCAAAGATATTTATTTACAGAATAAATTTATTACATTTGCAGTATGTAAACAATAAGAGAAATTCTCTTTTCTAGAGAGTTTGATGATTTCTATGATAACTTAGATGAGCGTACACAAGAAAAGTATGATTATGCTTTTAATATGATTCGAACGCAATACATTGTCAATAAGAAATTTGTAAAAAGTTTAGAGAACACAGACTTCTATGAACTTCGTATTTCTATCGGTCATAACGAATATCGCTCAATAATGCTTGCCATAGATCATGACAACTTTATTCAAGCACATCGTGTTCTTGTCCTAAACTCTTTTTTGAAGAAAGATTCTAAGCAATATAAAGCAGAAGTGAGAACTGCTGAGAGTATCTTAATGAAATATATGGAGGAATAGTTATATGCTGAAACTTAATGAAAATAAATTGGTGTCATTGCGTAGATTCGATGATGTCCTAAACGAAAAATATGGGAGTGAGAAAAGTGTTGAACGCAAAGAGTTTGATGCCAAAGCTAAAGCATGGTATTATGCAGAATTGCTTAAAGATGAACGTAAAAAGCAGAATATTACACAAAAGTCTTTGGCAGAACGAATAGGTAAAAAGCGTGAGTATATATCGGCATTAGAAAAGGGGCAAACTGATATGCAACTTTCTACATTCTTGAAAATTGCTGACGCCCTTGGATTACGTTTTTCTTTAGTATTGGGCTAAAACTATTGGATAAATGAAATCCTTTTTGTTTCGCACCATAATGAAATATAGTGCGTTTCTGCTTGATAATCAAAACAAAATAAGTGGTATCTACATCAATGTAAATACCACTTATACTTTTTGCCTTCTGATTTCCTTAGAAATCACTCGGTGACTCCGTTGGGGCTCGAACCCAAGACCCACGCCTTAGAAGGGCGTTGCTCTAATCCAACTGAGCTACGGAGCCTACGATTTTCGAGTTGCAAAGGTAATGAAAAAACTATAAAGCACAAATTTATCGTGTAAAAAGTTAAGTTATGAACTCAAATTAGTGCTTTTATGTGTTGTTAGAAGTGTACGACCAATTCAACTACCGCCTTATCGCGCTCTGAGGGCTTAGCCAAGGTAAGGTCATCGTAGAAGTACTTTTCGTAGTTGAGACGAATGTCGGCCAGTACCTTTTTGCTCATGGCCATGCTGAGTGTAACACCCCCAGTAACACGTTGGCGACGTGCATCAGTGAGTTTGAGCTTCCCTTCGTCAGTAAGTGTGCCGTCACTGTGATTATTCATCATATCATAGCGAGCTAAGAAACTCACCTTGCTAAATGCTTTCTTCAGTGGTAAGTCGTAGCAAACAAAGGCATCCCAAGCATTCACGTTGTTAAACGCCTTGTTCTGATAGTGTTTGCGCAGATATTCGGCCTCGAGTGTCCAACGGTCGCGGTGAAAGGTAACGCCCCCATCGTATAAATATGTATGAATGCCGTTAGGCGAAATCTTTTGTACGGAAGCCTCCAATGTGAGGCCACAGGGTAAGAAGTATTGCGCCTTAGCAGAGAAGTTAAACTCTTTCGTCCAATAGTTCTTTTGATTAGTCAGTCCAGAACCATTAAATGCACCTGCCTCTATGACCAAGGGAACTTTGTCGAGAGTATAGCTACCATAAATGCCCACATCGCGCACGTTGCCTACTTGTTTGGCTATAAACGAACGGTTTGCGAAATACTGTTTATGTGGTGAACGGTGAGCATCGATACTGAAGGGAACGCGCATCTGACCAATGCGAAGGGCCACTCCCTTTGTGGGCAATACACCCGCGTAGGCATCAAGCATCTTGATTTGTCCTTCGTCCGAAAGGTCGATTTCGGCTTTGTAGTTAACAATCGGTGTGACGAAACCGTCTAAAGCCACGCGAGCGGTGCGCACTTCAAAGCGGCTTTCCTTCTCGTTGGTTTGGTATTCCATTTTGCCTCGAATCGTTCCGCTGACTTTGGGTAAGTAGTCAAACTTCTTAGTCTTTACGGAGTCAGCGTTATCAGCCAATGCGAGGGCTGAACAACTCATAAAAAAGAGGGCGGTGAGTAAAGTTTTCATCTTGAGTAAAATAGGCGAGGTATCACGCAAGGGTGATGCCTCGCCAAATGTTTGTGTTATTTAGAGTTGTTGACGGAAGTTTTGTAGGGTGGTGAGTAAAGTTTCTAATTCAATAACCAATTGCTGTAACTCTTGTGCCATGTGGAGCACGAGCGTAAAAGAATTGAGATTATTGTCTTCGCCCTGAATGGCAACACCAATGTTTTGAATAAAGTCTTCAATGTGCTTCTTCGCTTCGTGACAGTTGTTAACCAATGCATCATTCTCGGTAGCGCGCTGATTACGTAGGTTTTCAGTCACTTTAGTCATGAGCGAAACCACTTCGTTGCGTACCTGACAGAAGCGTTCGGCCACTTCATTATCAATGGGGCTAAAGTTGTTGTCAACGTGTTCGCGTGCAGGTTCAGCCATACGAATGAGTCCATAAAGCATCTGTCGCAATGAATTGTGAATCAAGTGGAAGTTCGTACTAAGGCGAATGGCTGCAATGGGTGGTTGAGAGCGACGTAAGCAAATTGTTTCGCGACGACGCAGATTCTTTAGCGTGCGCTTCTCTTGATTGAGGTCACGTAGAGAGTGGCGTAGCGGACGGAGCGACTCAGTGAAGAGACCGTTGCTACTTTCGATGAGTGCATTGGCATACTTGTTGAGCGTCTCGGCAATGCTCATGCTTATGTGGCGCGCCAACATCGGAATGATAGCCTTGCGGTCTTGTTCAGCCAACATCTGTTGGAAGAGAACGTCACCCTCTTGCAGCTCTTTTTGCTTCTTGCTAAAGCGTTGCTGACTGTGAATGATACTATAGATGCCTGCTACTACAATAATTACAACGGCTACGACGCCACCAAAGTTCATGACCATAGCTACAAAGAAGCATGCCGTAAAGGCTACACCGGCTGTGATGAACCAGCCACCAATAACGGTAAGCACCCCCGTGATGCGGAATACGGCACTTTCACGTCCCCAAGCGCGGTCGGATAATGACGAACCCATGGCTACCATAAAGGTGACGAATGTGGTAGAAAGGGGCAGTTTGAGTGAAGTACCTAAGGCAATGAGCAAAGAAGATACGACCAAGTTGGTTGAAGCGCGACACATATCGTAAGCAGCTTGATTGTCAACAGCTTCTTCGGGCACTTGGAAACGGCTCTCAATGAAGCGTGCTACGGGTGCGGGAGTGATATTGGCGATAGTGGTGCCAATAGAGTTGCCCCAACGTACTAAACTGCGAGCCACCTTTGATGAGCCAAACATCTCTTCGCCCTCATTCTTACGTGAGAGTCCTACTTCCGTTTCGGTCACTTTGCGTGCCTTCTTAGAAGTGGCAAGGGCAAATACCATGATAGCACCTGCTGCGGCTAAGAAGTAAATAGGCGTTTTGGCCGATTCAGCCAGTGACGACATCATAAAGGCGTCGGGCGTAAGGCCTGCACCATTCGTTGTAAAGTCGCAGTAAGAAGAGAATCCTGCCAAGGGCACACCAATAAAGTTAACTAAATCGTTACCTGCAAAGGCGGTAGAAAGGGCCAATGTACCAATCAATACAATCACGCGGAAAACGTTTACCTTCAGCGTGTGTAGTATCTGCATGACGATCGTTGCTATGACAAAGATGCAACCAAGGATAGTAAGAATGTGTGTGTGAATGTAGTTCTTTACGTCAGCGCTCATAAATGAGAGGTCCTTCAATCCCTTGAACAACATGAAATAAAGAATGGCGGTAATGGCAATGCCACCGAAGATACCAATCTTATAACGTATGTTCTTGGCAATGCTAAACGTAAAGACGATACGAGTAAGGTATTGAATAAGTGAACCAAAGATAAAGGCTATGGGCACACTGAGGAAGATACCCATGATCACCTCTAAGGCCTTTGACGTGTTTAAGTAATCAGCCATGCTGAGGCTGGCGTCACCGCCTGCTACCTTTAACATCGTAAAGGCAAAGGCTGCACCTAAGAGTTCGAACACCATCGAAACGGTGGTAGACGTTGGCATACCGAAAGAGTTGAAAATGTCGAGCAACACGATGTCGGTCACCATTACAGCTATATAGATGTACATGACATCTTGAAAACTAAAATACTGTGGGGTAAAGATGCCATGTCGAGCAATGTCCATCATACCATTGCTCAATACGCAGCCGCAAAATATACCTATGCCCGCAATGATTACCAGTGAGCGGAATTTGGCTGCCCTTGAACCAATGGCTGAGTTTAAGAAATTCACCGCATCATTGCTCACGCCTACCCAGAGGTCGAATGCGGCAAGAATGAAGAGGAATATGACCATTCCTAAGTACATCCATTCCATACTTTTGCAATTTTAATTAATTGTGTGTAGATTTATTATTTGTGTGCAAAAGTACGGTGCTGATGTTGTGAGTTTATTACAAAGTTGTTAAGTTTGTGTTAAGACGGATAAACTGGGGCCTCTCCCCCTAAAACTCCTCCCCGACTGGAGAAGGGGAATAAGAAACCTCTACTTATTGCGTTTCTAACTGAAAATCCATCAGAAAACTAAAGAAGTAAAAGTAACTTGTTCCCTCCTTCCTGTCGGGGAGGGGTAGGGGAGAGGCCCCAGTTTATCGTTCGCATTCGCGCACCTTTTCTCGCCATGGCAAAATGAAAGCAAGCTTTCTTTTGCTCATTTGGCTTAACGAAAAGGGTCTTTTTTCTCGTTTTTTAGTGTAAACAAGTATTCGAGACCGCCCTCTTTACGATTGCGCACAGCGATGTCGCCATGGTGGAAGGTAACAGCATTGCGCACGATAGAGAGTCCTAAACCCGTGCCACCATTGTCGCGCGTGCGTCCTTCCGTTACACGATAAAAACGCTCAAATAGTCTTGGTAAATGTTCTTCGGCAACTCCTATGCCCGTGTCGTAAACCGAGAAGTAAAGGTAGTCGGGCGTGATGTTGTAGCAGTTGATATGTATCTCTTTTCCATCACCAGCATAGCGTAAACTATTTTCCATTAAATTGCGGAAGATAGAATAGATGAGCGAATAGTTGCCATAAATGTTTAAGTCGGCTGGCAGGGTTGTAAAGAGCTGCATGTGCGTTTGCTCAAATTGTGCATGAAGATCTTCTTGCGCATCGGTCACGACATGTGCGATGTTTACCTCTTCGCGTGGCATCAGATCGGCTGCCTCTTCTGTCTTTGTGATGAGAGCTACATCGCGAATAAGGTCCGTTAATCGTTCAATTTGCGTGTAAGCCTTTTCAAGAAAATAGGTTTTACGCTCCGTGCTGAGATCGGGGTGGTTAAGAATCGTTTCGATATAACCACGAACGCTGCTAACGGGTGTGCGCAACTCGTGTGTAATATTGTTACTCATCTGTTGCTTCAACTTCTTGTTCTTTTCGGCTTTTGTGATGTCGGCCAATGAAAGTTCAAAACTTCCGTCGCTATAGATGAGTAGTTGTACGCTGAAAGTGGTGCTGCCAGCTTGTAAGTTGAAACGAAAGATGGGAGCTTCTTCTGCTATTGAGCGTGTGCCTTTGTTTAGCTCGACAAATTCTCGTGCAGGGGCAAAGGCTTTGTTTTGCCATATTGCATCAACATTAGGCGTAGGGTGTTCAAGCAGTAGGTTGACATATTGCATGAAGCGCGGATTGGCATAGATGTGTTGACAATTGGGGGTGAATATGGCAATTCCCTCTTCGAAGTAGTGAAAGTGACGCATGAGTCGTTCGCGCTCTAATGAAATTTGTTGGCTCGATTCCTCCAATTGCTTATATTTAAGCATAATGGCGCGTCCTATTTCGCCTAATTCAGAGTGTGGAAAGTTGATATGGTCGTAGTCCACCAATCCTCGATCGGCCGATTGCATAAAGTTACGTAGGCCTGATACGGCTTTGCCAAAGCGGTCGGAAATGTGAATGAGTATGACTAAAGCAATTGGGAAGAGCATAAGTGCGAACCACAGAAAGATGTTGTCCGCCTTCATAAAATTTTGTACAGTTGCGTCGTAGGGCAGAGCTACACGCACAATATAGTGTGTATAGTCTTTTGCATAATAGAAGTATTCGCGATGATCAGTCTCTGATACGCGAATATCATTACCGTCAGTGCTATTAATAGCAGCCTTTACTTCAGGGCGACTCAAGTGGTTCCCCATCTCGACAATGTTGTGGTGGGTAGATTCAAAGCAAACGTCGCCTCGTCGATTGATAACCGTTAGACGTAAGTCTTTGGGCAGCACTTGTGTGATTTGTTGCAAGCTAATGGTGCCGTTGCCTTCGTATTGGGCGTCAACGGTTTCGGCTACCATGTCGGCATAACTGCGTAAGCGCGAGTCAAGTAAGTCGCGTTTATATTGTCGCTCGCGATTGTATTGAAAGACGACAAGCAGTATTGTAAATATAGCGAAAAGGAGGGTGAAGTTGAGTAGCAGTTTTTGCTTGTAACTCAGTTGTCTCATAGTTCAAAACAATATCCGTAGCCTTGTCGGTTGTTAATGTGAAAAGCGTTGTTTCCTAATTTATGGCGTACGCGTGCTATGTGTACGTCAACGGTTCTGTCTAACACGTAAGAGGCTCCGTGCCATACTGTAGCTAAGATTTCATCACGTGTAAAGACGCGGCCAGGCTCTTTGGCCAACATGCTAAAGATGCCAAACTCTTTGGGGGAAAGACGAATGTTCTCATCATCGCTAAAAACCAACTTCTTAGCAAAGTCGATAGTAAGATTACCCACCTTCAGTACTTGGGGCGTTTTGTTATCTTTCGTGCGGCGTAGCACAGCTCTGATGCGTGCCAAGACTTCGTGTAGCGAAAATGGCTTAGAGATGTAGTCATCTCCTCCGGCCGAGAAGCCTGTGAGTAAGTCATTCTCCGTATCTTTGGCTGTAAGAAAGATGATGGGCGTATTAAGTTTAAGTTCGTTGCGTAATATGTTTGCCATACGAAAGCCAGACATACCGCCCAACATTACATCAAGCAAGATAAGATTGTGATCAGGTGATAGCTTTTTAAGAGCTTCTTCTGCCGATTCGGCCGTCTCAACCTCGTATCCTTCACATTCAAGGTTGCATTGAAGAATTTCGCGCAAGTCGGGTTCGTCATCTACGACAAGTATTTTGTAAGCCATACTTTGGGGTTAATAATTAATTTTGTTGCAATATTACGCATTTCTATAATTCTGTGGTAAAGACAACTTGTTAAGATTTTGTGAAAGTATGAAGTCATCTAAACTTTTGTGAAGTTCAAGATTTGCCTTTATTTTTGAAGCGATTTTTGTATAAGATAGGCTGCACCTCAGCAAAAATCTCAAGCAAGCTTGGCTTTTTGCATTCGGTTTGCACTATCTTTGGCATTGAAGAGGGAGTGTAGCGAGCTACACGACCGATGAAAGGTCAAAAAGCGGTCAAAAAGAAAGGTAAAGATTGAATTTAGAAGAAATAAAAGTTTAAATATAATCTTCGTCAGAAAAGTTTAGACGACTTCTATAGTTAGGTCTTATGGTAAATGGCAATTAGGGCCTCTCCCCCTCCCCTTTCTCTGGTCGGAGAATGGGGAGGGGGAGAGGCCCTAATTTATCAACTCCTATTTTATCAGCTTTCCAATCGCTTGGTCAACACGGCTAAAGTTGAACTTTTGCCAAGTGGCATCCATGAGTGCTTTTACTTGTTCATTGCAAAGATTGCCGATGCTGCCAGCGTGCGTGTGGTGAATATCTTTGTTGGGCGTGAAACGTCCTGCTTCTATGTCGAGTCCTACCTTCTTGTAGGCATCGCGGAAGGGCATCCCTTCAGCAGCCAGACGATTTACCTCTTCGACAGAGAACATAGCATTGTAACGCTCGTCGTCAAGAATATGGTCGTTAACGCGAATGCGTTCAATAATATAAGTCGTCATGTGAAGGCAATCAATCAGACGATCGAAAGCAGGCAAAAATGCCTCTTTTAGTTCTTGCAAGTCGCGGAAGTAGCCGCAAGGCAAATTATTCATGATGAGAATCATCTCTTGCGGCAGAGATTGCAGACGATTCATGCGAGCGCGGATTAGTTCAAATACGTCAGGGTTCTTCTTGTGAGGCATGATGCTCGACCCCGTAGTACATTCATCAGGAAGCTTGATGAAACCAAAATTTTGAGAGTTGAACATGCAAGCATCAAAGGCCAATTTGGCCACTGTACCTGCTACGCTTGCTAAGGCAAAAGCTACGTTGCGCTCCATCTTGCCACGCCCCATCTGCGCATACACCACGTTATAGTCCATAGAGTCGAAACCTAAGAGATCGGTAGTCATTTGGCGGTTGAGTGGGAAAGAAGAACCATAGCCAGCAGCCGATCCTAATGGGTTACGATTGGTTAGTCGGTAGGCCGCTTCAATGAATAGCATGTCGTCCGTCAGACTTTCGGCATAAGCTCCAAACCACAAGCCGAAGCTGGAAGGCATGGCCACTTGTAGGTGAGTGTAACCAGGCATGAGCACCTCTTTATAGCGTTCGCTCTGCTTTTGCAGCTCGTCAAAGAGTTGGCGCACGGCTTCGGCCACTTCGCGTAGCTTCTGACGGGTGAAGAGTTTTAAGTCGACCAATACTTGATCGTTACGCGAACGGCCAGAATGTATTTTCTTACCCATGTCGCCCAAGGCCCGTGTCAGCATGAGTTCTACTTGAGAGTGAACGTCCTCAATGCCGTCCTCAATGACAAATTTCCCTTCAAGGGCCGTGTGATATATTTTCTTTAGTTCACTGAGCAAGGGCTCTAACTCATTGTCGGCGATAAGGCCAATGTTGTGTAACATCGTAACGTGGGCCATTGATCCTAATACGTCGTAAGGTGCAAGGTAAAGGTCAAGTTCGCGGTCGTGACCTACGGTGAATTTGTCTATCTCGTCAGTTACTTGTACTGATTTTTCCCAAAGTTTCATAAGTTAAAGCGTTGTTTTGTAATAGATTATAGCACCTTTTGATTTGACAAAATAATGTGTTAAGAGCTTGACTCCTTTCGTTTTGTTTTGCACTGGGCGCTATCAGTTTACTTCATATGGTGCAAAGGTAACGTTTTTGTAGAACAATGCGGCTTTTCAATGAGCTTATTTGTAACGAATAGGTTTGAGCCATTATAACGCTATATAAACATATTTTATTAATTTTGCACGCATGGACAATCCACGTACACCACACATATTAATAATATATACTGGGGGAACAATCGGAATGATTGAAAATCCCGAAACGGGTGCGCTCGAAAATTTCGATTTTGAGCAGTTTAAGCATTACGTGCCAGAGTTTAAGCAGTTCAATTACCACATTGATGCTTTAGCCTTTGACCCTCCTATTGACTCAAGCGATATGGAGCCGCGTTATTGGATAAAAATGGCCCATATCATAGCCGATCATTATGAGAGTTATGATGGTTTTGTCTTGTTACATGGTACCGACACTATGGCCTATACGGCTTCGGCATTGAGCTTTATGTTGGAAAACTTGGGCAAACCTGTCATTATTACGGGCTCTCAGTTGCCCATAGGTCAGTTGCGTACAGACGGTAAGGAAAACCTTTTGACGAGTATAGAGATAGCAGCGGCTCGCGATGCGATGGGACGCCCTATAGTGCCCGAAGTATGCATATTCTTTGAAAGTAGACTGATGCGTGGTAATCGTACTACTAAGATTAATTCCGAAGGGTTTAATGCTTTTCGCTCGTTCAACTTGCCCTCGTTAGCTCATGCGGGGATACACATCAAGTACGAGAGTCACTTAATTCGTCAGCCGCGTCCTGATGCTCCGTTTCATCCTCATTTCCTAATGGATAACAACGTGATGATACTTACTATCTTCCCAGGTATCCGCAAGGAGGTGGTTGACACAATGTTGAACGTACCAGGGCTACGAGCTGTTGTGATGAAAACGTTTGGTGCGGGTAATGCACCACAGAAAGAATGGTTTGTAGATAGCATTCGTCGCCTTGTCATTCGTGGGGTGATTGTAGTAAACATTACGCAATGCTATAAGGGGACGGTCGAGATGCGCCGTTACGAAACGGGGTTACAACTCTTGCAGGCTGGGGTTATTAATGGATATGACTCAACGGTAGAGGGTATGATAACGAAGTTGATGTTCCTATTGGGGCATGACTATCCTCATAACGAAATCGTGCGTTTGATGAATAAGAGCATTGCGGGCGAAATTACGGTATAGGCTATTTCTATAAATAGATAGTTTTACGTCTCAAGGTTATAAGGTTATAAAGTTAGTCCTATTGGTTATTAACGTGGTGCAACCTTATAACCTTAAAACGTAAAACTATCTATTTTTTTCGAAATAGCCATAATTACATTTAAGCCTGCTTCTCATTAGTTCTAAAATCCCCAAAAAAACATTTTCTATTATGTACAAATTGTTGATAGCTCTTGTAAGTACAACCTTGCTCCTTGTATCGTGTGCTACTCAAGTAGTAGAACATACAGATGCAGGTATGCGTTATGCCAATTTGCTCACAATGCAAGAGGAAGATAGCTTTACGGTAGCTCGTGTTGCCGACCCGTGGCATAAGGGACGGACAATGGCTACTTACGTAATGGTGGCAGATAGTTTGCCTCTGCCCCATTCGTTGCCAAAGGGGACAGTCGTTCGCACTCCCTTGAAACGGGCGATTGTCACCTCATCAGTGCATGCAGCCTTATTGCTCGACTTGCAAGCAACTCATTGTATGGCGGGAGTGACGGACGTAGACTATATTGTGAGTCCGTCATTAAAGGCGTTTTTGCAACAACACGCTGAGGTGCAAAATATGGGAAGTATGATGACACCCGACGTAGAGCGCTTTAAGGCTTCACATACCGATGGACTATTGGTGTCTCCTTTCGAAAACGATGAAAATGGGGCGTTGCGCTCGGTTGGCTTTACGCTGATAGCTTGTGCTGATTATATGGAGACTTCGCCTCTTGCTCGTGCAGAATGGATGCGCTTTTATGGTCGATTGTTTGGGGTAGCACAACGGAGTGATTCTCTCTTTGCTGACGTTGAAAAACAATATAATGATCTCAAACAAAAGGTTGCAAAACATTCAGGCATACACCCCACTGTGTTCTGTGACCTAAAGTTGGGGAATGCGTGGTATCAGCCTGGCGGGTCAAGTACTATGGGACAACTTATAACTGATGCTGGAGGACATTACCTCTGGGACGATCGAAAAGAAAGTGGTAGTCTTGCACTTGACTTAGAGAGTGTATATGCACGTGCTCATGATGCTGATATATGGTTAATAAAGTATGGTCAAGCACATGATATGACCTATCAACAGATGCAGCAAGACTGTGGACAATATGCGAAGTTTAAGGCATGGAGACAGCGTAAAGTATGGGGGTGTAACACATTCAAGATTCCCTATTTTGAAGAAGTGCCTTTCCACCCCAATTGGTTGTTGCATGACCTCATACAGTTAATGGGGACAGCCAAAGTCTCTCCTGCTCCAAAGTCCTATTATACTCCTTTACGATGAAAATAGCCCTTCCTTTACTTCTATTGCTTTGTTTCCTATCGCTTTTGGTCGGAAGCGTAAGTTTGTCACTCCAAGAGGTTGTAGACGCATTATTGGGGGGAGGAGATGATATGGCCCGTTTCGTAGTCATTGAGTCGCGCTTGCCACAAATGATAACGGCAGTTTTGGCAGGCATCGCACTGTCAGTAAGTGGACTTGTGATGCAAACCCTCTTTGCCAATCCTTTGGCTGATCCCGCTTTGTTGGGCGTTAATAGTGGAGCTTCATTGGGGGTGGCCTTAGCCATGTTGTTATTAGGAGGTAGTTGGGCGGTAGGAAATACCATTGTTTCGGGATTGGGCCTAACTATTCTGTTTGCCTTTGTGGGGGCTTGTGCAGTAATAGCCTTGCTCCTTGTCTGTAGTCATTATTTGCGTGGAAATTTGGCACTGTTAGTCGTAGGTGTGATGTTAAGCTTTGTTCTTTCCGCTGTTATTTCATTGCTCAGCTTTTATGCTTCTGCCGATGGTGTGCGTGACTTTGTCGTGTGGGGCATGGGTGACTTTTCGAGCGTTGTCCTTACGCGCTTGCCATTCATGGCTCTCATGATCCTTTTACCTTCATTGGGAATATGGGCTTGTAGTCGTTCGCTCAATGCTTTGTTATTAGGCAGTGATTATGCAGCTAATTTGGGCATACGTGTACAGCGTGTTCGCACACTTTTGTTATTGCTAATAGGATTGTTAACGGCCACGGTAACTGCTCTGTGTGGTCCCATTTCATTTATTGGTTTAGCAGTTCCTCACATGGCACGATTGTTCGTTCGTTCTGCCAATCATCAACGCCTTATTCCGCAGACAATTATCTTAGGGGCTATTGTAGCAGTTCTGTCTCTTATCTTGTCTCACTTGCCAGGTGAACGAGGTGTATTGCCGCTTGCAGCTATCACCCCTTTTATTGGTGTGCCAATGGTGGTGTATATCTTGATGAGGAGAAGATAAGGTCAAAAAGCGGTCAAAAATAAAGGTAAAGATTGAATTTAGAAGAGATAAAAGTTTAAATATAATCTTCGTCAGAAAGGTTTAGACGACTTCTATATGCTACATTAATAATAATTCGTTACGAGCCGAAAAAAGAGCGAAGCTATTCTATATGGATAGCTTCGCTCTTTATGTTATTATATTTGTTATGTCTTAATCTCCTTTATCTTTTGAGCTTATTTAGAACGCGTTTTACACGATTGCTCTTGTTGCTTTCACGATAACCGTAACCATAGCCATAGCCATAGCCGTAGCCAGAACCATAACGATTGAGGTTGATGTCAGCGTCGTTCACTACAATGCACAAATTCTTGAAGCGTTTGTCCTTATACATACGTTCGAGTTCGGGGAGGAAATCGCGGTTCTGAACCCCCATACGAATGACGAACAACGTGAGGTCTGCTACACGGTTGATGATGTTTGCATCGGCTACAGAGAACATAGGTGTAGAGTCAATGACTATATGGTCATACATCGTGCGTAACTCATTAATGAGTTTATCCAAACGATCGGACATGAGCAACTCTGAAGGATTGGGGGGCGTATGTCCTGCTGGTAAGAGGTCAACGCCTTTGGTTAAACCATCTTTTTTGATAATGTCTGCCACTTGGGTGTATTCATCAGCTAAGTATGTCGTAAGGCCGAAGTCATTGCCATAGGTGTTACTCAAGGTGTGCTTGCGAATATCAGCGTCGATTATCAACACACGTTTGCCAGCCATGGCCAAGATGGTAGCCATGTTGTTTGCTACGAAACTTTTACCTTGACCAGGCGTTGTAGAACTGGTCATAATTACTTGCGTGTTGTGTCGCAAGTAATTTAAGCTGAAGCGTAAAATACGGAAGGCTTCGACTACGGGGTCGTTGCTTTCTAATTGCGTGATGTTGGCCTTGTTAGTGTTGCCGTTTACCTTCATGTGTGGCACTTCGCCCAATACAGGAATAGTGGTAGTGGCTTCAATGTCCTTGCGTCCGTGTACTGTTACATCAAGCGCGTAGCGAATCCATAATACTATGGTAGGAATTAACAAGCCAATGATGAGACTAATGAGCATGATGACCATACTGCGTGGACTCACCTGCTTATTGCCAATAGGTCCTTCAACTAATCGCACGTTGGCTTCGTTGATGGCTTGTTGCAGGGCCACCTCCTCGCGCTTATTGAGCAAGTAAGTGTAAAGTGCTTCCTTGAGCGACTGCTGACGTTGAATGTCTAAGCCTTGCTTCTCTTGGTCAGGAGCACCAGCTATGCGACTTGAGAGTGTTGACTCATTGGCTTTAGCGTCTTGTAAGCGGAGCTCGAGCGATTTTACGTAGCTACGAAGTGACGAAGCAATGGCTTGGCGCATTTGTGTCAATTGGCGATCCATTTCGCGTACTACACTTTGTGACTCGCTCGTGTTAGATGCCATCAAGTTGCGTTTGTTCATTTGGTCATTGTACGTCGCAATTTGTGTATTGAACGATGCGTCAGCAATGTTAAGCGCAGGAATGAGGTCGTGATTGTTGCTATGTGAGTGTAAATACTCGTTGAGATAGCGTGCTACGTTGAGCTGTGTCTCAATTTGCAAACTCTGTTGGCGAGCACTGCTCGTTTCGGTGAGTACGGCTTGTGAGGTCTGGCTAAAGTCCAATAATTGATTACGCTTTTTGAACGTAGCCAATTGGCTTTCAACGTTACTTAATTCACTACCAATGATGCGAATGCGCTCGTCGATAAATCTTGCCGTGTTGCAAGCCACGCGGTTTTTGTTTTCTACGACATCTTCTTTATAAGTATCGTAGAGTGTAGCTAAAATAGCGTCAGCACGTTCGGTATTGGCATCGTTGCAACTCAGCACAATGAGTGAAGTCTCTTTGTCGTATTCAGAGGCCGAAAGTTCACCCATAAAGCGTGCGGCAGCCTTGTCGGGGCTTAGACGATTTACTTCCACTTCTTTGTCCTCCCACTTGCCAAATCCAGATGCGCGTACTATGCATAATGGACCATAGGGCGTATTTACCATTTGGCCGAGTTTAGCATCGATATCGGGAAGTTCTTTACCCAATTGGTCGCGAAGGTTCTTTAAGGTTACAGTGTTGCCGTCTTTTTTTACAATGGTAAGATGCTGCACCCCTTTCCCCTTAAAATTCTTTTGAAAGAGCACTTGGAAGGGAAGGTCCTTACCATAAAGGGTAATGTCGTGTAGCTTTTCTTTGGCCGTATAGTCAACTTCAAGATGTAGCTTATCAATGACGCGCTGCATGAGGCGCTTTGATGAAAGAATGAAAATCTCGTTTTTAAGGTTGTCGCCTACGCTGACTCCGTTGAGTTCAAGCAAGGTGTTCATGCCACTATTGCGACGTGACGTACTGCGGAATCCGTTGGAAGAGGAACTGCCATTGGTATCCTCAATTAGCATAACAGCTTGACGCTGAAAGATGCGAGATTGTTTTTGCTGGTAAAGCCAGCCAAGGCAGACGCATACTACTGTAGAGAGAGCAAACCATCCCCAATACGTAATGAATTGGTGATAGCATAGTTTTATCAACGGGATGAGTTGCATCTCGTCGTCTTGCTGATCTGCGTTGTTATAAGTGGATATATTCTCCATAGTGGTTTTTAAAATCGCTTATATTATCGTTGTTTTTTACCCTAATAAGAGGCAAAGCTTTTGCTCATAACCTCCGCTTTCTCAATTCGTTTGGCAAAAGTACGTTATTTTTGTATATAAACAAAATTTTAATTAATCCATTGTGTATATATATCGGCTATTTGGGGGGCGGGTTTGTAACCCGCGGCAGCAGCAGGTTGCTTATAGTCGCTTAGCGCGAGAACATACATGCTCAAAACCTGCTG